>CAZMGQ010000465.1:0-2081 GCA_964565855.1 uncultured Lentisphaerales bacterium
AAACAAGCTTACAACAAACCGCAACAAATTACAACATTTATCTGCCTGGTCTATAGTCAAGTATCTTTATTAACTCGAGCGACGGAAGATTTTCTCGCCGCAATTCACGACCTTTTGCAACTACAGCTCGGCACTTCGACAGGCTCAGTACTTTCAGCACCGCCTCCCCTCCATTATGACTCAGCCTGTCTTTTTTTTCCAATTCCGCTGTGGTAAGCTGGCGCAATGGTTTTCAGTTCAATCCTTTTTCTGACGCTTTTTCTGCCGCTGACGCTGGTGGTGTGTCTGCTTTCGCCAAAGCCACTGCGCAATGCGACCGCCCTGACAGCTTCGCTGATTTTCTACGCCTGGGGTGCGCCGCGCTTTGTCTGGCTGCTGGTGGCTACCAGTGCCTTTGACTATCTGGCCGGTCGCTATTTGTCACCCGAGCGGAACCATGCCAGACGCGGCAGTTGGCTTTTTGCAGCAGTGTTGCTCAACATGGCACTGCTGTTCTACTTTAAGTATGCCAATTTTATGGTCGATCAGGTCAACCTGCTGCTGGGCTTCTGCGGGGTCGAAGATGTGGCCTGGACAAAAGTGGCACTGCCGATCGGCATTTCCTTCTTCACCTTCCAGAAAGTCAGCTATCTGGTGGATGTCTATCGGGGGACCGCACCGGCGGCGAGTTCGTTTGGCCGCTATCTGCTCTATGTGGCACTGTTTCCGCAACTAATTGCGGGGCCGATTGTGCGTTATCACGATATCGCGCAGCAGTTGGTTTCACGCACGCTCAGCACCGAACGTTTTCTCTCCGGCTTCTGGCGTTTCTGTCTGGGACTGGCCAAGAAGGTGCTGATCGCAAATGTGGTGGCAGCTCCGGCCGACTGGGCCTTCGAGATGGTACCGGGTGAACTGGGTGCCGTAGCGGCCTGGCTGGGAGTAATCTGTTATGCGATGCAGATTTATTTCGACTTTTCGGCCTATTCCGACATGGCCATAGGCCTCGGCCGGATACTGGGATTTGATTTTCTGGAGAACTTTGATGCGCCCTATATCTCGGCCAGCATTTCGGAGTTCTGGCGTCGCTGGCATATTTCGCTCGGCAACTGGATGCGTGAGTATGTCTATATACCACTCGGCGGCAACCGCCGCGGCAGAGGCCGAACCTACTTCAACCTCTGGGTGACTTTTCTCGTCTCTGGCATCTGGCACGGTGCAGCCTGGAACTTTGTTGTCTGGGGTGCCTGGCACGGTTTGCTGCTGACGATGCACCGTTGGATGCGCGACCGGGAAATGCGCCGTCTGCCCGGCTGGTTGGCCCGTCCGGGTACCTTTCTGCTGGTGCTGATCGGGTGGGTTTTCTTCCGCATGGGAATGTCCGACTATTCAGTCGGTCGGTCGCTGGCGTATATCAAAGTCATGTTCGGTGGTGGCAGTGTCAGTACAGTGACAACCGCTGCCCTGCAGGGATATCTGGCCGATCGGGCCCTGGTGACAGTCTGGCTGCTGGCGGGGCTGATAACCGTGGCACCGTTGCTGGGTCTGCCATCCCGCTGGCGTGATGCCGCCCTGAGCGATTCGATGAGTTGGCCGGTTGTGCGTCAGTTGGCGCGGGCGGGGGTGGCGGGGATGATTTTTCTGGCCTGCCTGAGTGCCTTGGCCTCGGGACGCTTCAACCCCTTTATCTACTTCCGCTTCTGAGTCAATTTTTGACAGCAGGGGCGGTGCGTGTGATGCGGACGACCACGCGCGATGAGCCGAGGTTCGGCCAGCCGAGCCGGGTGATCAGCTTGCTGAGGCGGCGACTCTGGAGATGCACCACCTGTTCGACGTGGATTTCGAGGTCGCGACAGAGGTCGAGAAAATCATGCAACGTACAGAGATGGATGTTGGGGGTATTGTACCAGGAGTAGGGGAGGCGGCGGGTTTTGGGCATCCGACCACTGAAGAAAAGACTGAGCCGTACCAGCCAATGACCGAAGTTGGGGAAGCTGATGATACCCACCGGCGCGATCCGCAGCATCTGGCGCAGAACTTCATCAGGCTGGCGCATGATCTGGAGTGTGTGGCTGAGAACGACACAGTCGTAGCTGTTGTCC
>CAZMGQ010000466.1:0-2072 GCA_964565855.1 uncultured Lentisphaerales bacterium
GGCGGGGAATTACTAGCATGAACGTCGAACTACTGGAACAAGCCCGCAGCCGCATACCCAGCGTGTCTGTCCTCGTTAACATGGTCTCGCAGCGCGTACGTCAGTTAAATATGGGCATGCGTCCGCTGGTCAAGCCGGAAGGTCCGGACGAGGATCGCCTGAATCTGGTGCTGCGCGAGATTGCCGAAGGCAAGCTGATTGCCGAGGTGGATTTCGACGCCCTGGCACGGAGCCAGATGCTGGATTAAAAACCCGGCCCTGCTGTCGGGGATCTGTTGATGGCCAAACAACCACAGAGCGGCGGCCGGCGGGTTCTCACACAAAACCGCAGGGCGCGGCACGATTACATCATTCTGGACCGTCTCGAAGCCGGTATCGTCCTGGTCGGGACAGAGGTCAAAGTCCTGCGCGAGGGCAAGGGCAGCCTCAGTGGTTCCTTTGCTCTGGTCGATGGTCGGGGCGAAGTCTGGCTGCACAACGTCACCATCCCGCCCTACGATTTCGGCAACCGTTTCAACCACGATTCGCTGCGTATCCGCAAACTGCTCGTCCACAAGGCCGAGGCCCGTCGCCTGAAGGCCCATGTCGAACAGAAGGGCAACACGATCGTACCGCTTTCGATGTATATGGTCCACGGACGCGTCAAGGTCGAGCTGGGTATCTGTCGCGGCAAATCCCTGTACGACAAACGCGAAACCCTGCGCCGTCGGGATGATGAACGGACCGCCCAAAGGGCCATCGCCCAGCATTTCCGCGGCTGACCCGCCCTCTTCCCCGCCTCCGTTTGCCATGCAGTTACCCTGGTTCGATTCACACGCCCACTTCGACATCGCCGACATTGCCGACCCCATCGAACGGGCCTGCAACGCCGGACTGGCCGGCATCCTGGCCGTCGGTGGCAGTGAAGAACTCAACTACGCCGCATTGGAAGCCGCCCGGGCAGCCCCCGATTTCGTCTCCCTTTCCCTCGGCTGGGACCGTTCCCAGGCTGAAGTTATTACTCCTGCACAAGTCCGTGAACAGCTTGTGGCAGAGTCCGGACACTGCCACCAGAACGGCATAAAACTGGCAGCTATCGGCGAAACCGGTCTCGATTATCATTACGAATCCGACACGGCACCGGCCCAGCGGCGTCTTTTTGAGAGTCAGGTGGAACTGGCTGGCGAACTGGGGTTGCCGGTGGTCGTCCACAGTCGCGAAGCCGATGCCGATACCCTCGCCATCCTGCGCAACAGCGGCAGTGCTGCATTAGCATCCAAAGGACGGCTCGGAGTACTGCACTGTTTTACGGGTGATCGTGAATTTGCCGAAAAACTGCTGGAGCTGGGCCTGTGCATCAGCTTCAGTGGTATTGTCACCTTCCGCAATGCCGATCCGCTGCGCGAGGTGGCGCGGATGATACCGGGTGCGCGTCTGCTGGTGGAAACCGACAGCCCTTACCTGGCACCGGTGCCCCTGCGTGGCCGAACCAACGAACCCGCTTTTGTGAGCCACGTCGGCCAGTGCCTGGCGGATGTCCGCAACGAAACCCCGGAATCCCTCGCCCACCAGACTACAGAAAACGCCAGACACCTCTTCGGCTTGTAAACCGGGACCGCGGGGCTCCGTACCTGCAGGCATTGAAAAACGCGGGAAGGTAGGGCGTGTTTCGCCGAAACCGCCGAAACAGAAGTAGCGCAGGATACAGTGAATATAATCGCGTTTATTGACGGCGCGCTCGGCGATCGCGCCCTACCCCCACGTCAAGCAGCACGTGCGGCGGCAAGGGCCTGCCGCCCTCCATAAAATGCTGTTTCAGCCGCGTCCTGCGTCCCGAGCCAGCGCTCGGGGCTCCCAGGCGGGCAAGGTGACACTTGCCCCTCCCGGAGATGGCGCTGCCTCTGTACGACAGACATTCTTGTCTGTCCAGAGGTAGCCCGGAAACCGCTTGAGAATACGCCGCTTGGGAGGGACGAGTGTCACCTCGTCCTTAGGCAAGGTGACATTTGCCTCTCCCGGCTGGGGCAATTTGTCAGAGCTGTCCGATAGCGCCGGTTTTCCGGGCTTTGTCGCATGACCTTCCGGGGCTCAGG
>CAZMGQ010000467.1:0-2071 GCA_964565855.1 uncultured Lentisphaerales bacterium
CACCCGCCGCACAAACTCCGCCAGCAGGATCACTGCTGTCAGCGAAGGCAGTGCCAGGGCAAACGAGGCGATCAGGGCACCGGGGATGCCGGCCTGTTCGAAGCCGACGTAGGTGGCGGAGTTGATGGCAAGGGCGCCGGGCGTCATCTCGGCCACACCGAGAATGTCGGCAAACTTGGCTTCGGTCATCATGCCGGACGAAATCAGCTCGGCCTGGATCAGGGGCAGCATGGCATAGCCGCCGCCGAAGGTCAGCAGGGCGATTTTGAAAAAGATGCCGGCCAGCCGGAAGTAGATGTTCATGGCGTGGCCTTTCTGCTGAAGCGTGAAGTGATCAGGTGGCGTGTGATGCCGAGCATGATGGTGGCCAGGATGACCCAGACTGCCCCGCCGCGCACAAGAAAGGTAACCGAGGCCGCCAGCAGCATCAGCAACACAGCACGGCGGTTTTTGCAGGCGTTGCCGACGATGCGCCAGGCGGTGGCCACAATCAGGCCGCCGACACCGGCACGGATGCCCTTGAATGCCGCCACGACGACCGGATTGTCTTCCACCCGTCCGAGAAAAACAGCCACGAGCAGGATGGCGATGATGGAGGGGGCGATCATGCCGGCGGTGGCCGCCAGGGCACCGAGGTAGCCGGCCTGGCGTTGCCCCAGAAACGTGGCCGTATTGACCCCGATGACACCCGGCACGACCTGGGCCATGCCGTAAATATCGAGAATTTCATCACGGTCGGCCCAGCCCCGGCGGTCGATCGCTTCCCGTTCGAGGAGTGGCAGCATGGCATAGCCGCCGCCGAACATGAAGGTGCCGACACGGGCAAAGGAAATAAAAAGCTGCCAGAGAATCAGCCTCCGACCGGGAGCGGCGGGGTTGGAAGCGGTGTTGTTATCAGGCCAGGTAGTCATGGCTACGGAAAACTCTCAGGGGTTGTGTGGCAGAGTCCGGACTCTGCCACAACTCAGCGGATGGTAAAACAGGGTTCGCCACGCAGGGTGCGGGGACAGGGCTCGTTTTCGGAACAGCGGTAACAGATCTCGTTTTCCAGCAGTTTGTCGCCCCGTGCGAAGGAGGCGATGTTGCCGAGAGTTGTCTCGGCGATGGCTGTCAGGGCTTCCTCCGTGAAGAAGGCCTGGTGGGCTGTCACGATCACGTTGGGGAAGCTGAGCAGACGTGCGAGGGTGTCGTCGGTTATGACCTGGCTCGAGAAGTCCTCGAAGAAGTACTCCTCCTCTTCCTCATAGACATCCAGTGCGGCACCGCCGACCTTGCGGGTTTTGAGTCCCTCGATCAGGTCGGAGGTCTTGATCAGGGCCCCGCGACCGGTGTTGATCAGAATCACGCCATCGGGCATCAGGGCCAGGGTCTCGCGATTGATGAGGTGATGGTTCTCAGGGGTGATGGGACAGTGCAGCGAAATCACGCGCGATTGGCGGCAGAGTTCTTCGAAGGAGACATAGTTACAGCCGGTTTCCTCGGCCCATTCATCATTGGGGAAAGGATCGAAGCAGAGGACCTGCATGCCGATGCCGCGCAGGATTTCGGCGGCGATGCGGCCGATTTTGCCGGTGCCGACAATACCGGCCGTCTTGCCATACAGGTCAAAGCCCAGCAGTCCGTGCAACTGGAAGTTTCCCTCACGGGTCCGTTGCACAGCCCGGTGCAGCTTGCGGTTGAGCGTCATCAGCAGGGCGATGGCATGTTCGGCCACGGCATGGGGCGAATAGGCCGGTACACGCACGACATGCATCCGGCCGATGCAGGCTTTGAAGTCCACATTGTTGTAGCCGGCGCAGCGCAGAGCGAGCAGCTTGACCCCCGCCCCGACCAGAGTGTCGACAACCTCGCCCGTAATCTTGTCGTTCACAAAGGCACAGACCGCATCGAACCCTTCGACCATCGACGCTGTCTCGGGGCGGAGTTTGCGTTTGGCATAGACGATCTCGAAACCGTGCGCTTCGTTGGCGAGGTCGAAAAACTGCCGGTCGTAAGGTTTGGCATCGGTAAAAAGTATGCGCATGGTATCCTCTCCTCTACGTTTTTGCGACGGAGTTCAGGAGCCGGGTTT
>CAZMGQ010000468.1:0-2070 GCA_964565855.1 uncultured Lentisphaerales bacterium
GTGAGGCGGTGCGCAAGACCGTACTCGCCGGTCTGATGCTGGGCTGCCGCATCAATCAGCACAGCAAGTTCGACCGTAAAAACTACTTTTATCCCGATGTTGCCAAGAACTACCAGATCTCGCAGCTCGACCAGCCACTCTGTCTGGAAGGGGCGGTCAGTTTTCAGCATGACGGTGCCGAACGGACCGTGAAGCTGAATCGCATACATCTCGAGGAGGACGTTGCCAAGAGCACGCATCATTCCCGTTACAGCGGGGTTGACTTCAACCGGGCCGGGCTGCCGTTGATGGAGATCGTGACGGAGCCGGAGTTGGCTTCGCCGGAGGAGACTTTCGAGTTTCTGCTGGCGCTCAAGCAGATCATGGTTTATGCGGGAGTCAGCGAATGAAACCTGGAGCAGGGCAACCTGCGCTGCGATGTCAATGTGAGTGTCCGACCTGAGGACGTCAGTACACTCGGCACCAAGGTCGAGATCAAGAACATGAACACCTTCCGGGGGATCCTGGCGGCGTTGCAGTTTGAGATCCCGCGTCAGATTGCCGCGCTCGAAGCCGGCGAAACACTGGTGCAGGAGACGCGCCGCTGGGATGCCGATCTGGGTGAAACTTTTTCGATGCGTTCCAAGGAAGACATCGACGACTACCGCTACTTCCCCGATCCGGACATACCGCCGATTCTGCTGGATGAGGAACAGATCGAGGAGTGGCGCAAGACACTGCCGGAGTTGCCCGCGGCCAAGCGTGAGCGATTTGTCGCGCAATATGAGCTGCCAGCCTACGATGCCGGGGTGCTGGCGGCCCAGATGGAAGTGGCCGATTTCTTTGAAAAAGCTGCGGCAATCTGTGGCAACCCCAAGGCGACTTCCAACTGGATCATGACCGACCTGCTGCGGCTCCTGGGCAGCAGCAAAAAGGAGTTGAGCGAGATACCGCTCAAGCCGGAGGGTCTTGGGGCGCTGATCAAGCTGCTGGAAGCCAAGACAATCAACATGCCGACAGCCAAGGAGCTGTTCGACGAGTTGTTTGAGCAGGGGGGCGATCCGGCAGCGATTGTCGAAGAGCGTGGTCTGGGACAGGTCAGCGACAGCGGGGCCATCGCCGCGTTTGCTGCCGAAGTCGTGGCAGAACACCCCAAGGTTGTGGACGACTTTGTGGGTGGCAAAACTGCGGCGTTACAATTCCTGATCGGTCAGGTGATGCGGCTCAGTCGCGGCAAGGCCAACCCGCAGATGGCCGGTGAGCTGATCCGCGAGGCGATTGAGACCAGCCGCCAGTAATGGCGGCTGGATGCTTGGCGTTAAAGGCCGATGTCTTCAGTCTTGCCGCTTGCCAGCGATTTTTCGCCGGCTTCGAGAATCGCGAGCACTTCAAGCGATTCCGTCAGGGTGACGGGAACGACACCATCGACCACGAAGTCGCGCAGAGCCTTGATGAGGGGCGGGTAGGGAGACTCACCGGCATTGTCGAAAAATGTCACGTTGGCCTGGGTCTGGAGACGTCCGCCATAGCGCCAGAAGTCGCGGATACATTCCACGATCCCGCGACGTTCGTCACCATACTCGACGACCAGGATGACACCGCGCGAATCGGCAATCGCCTGGACTGTGCGGGCTCCGGTACCGAGGGCAGTCGTCAGCATTTCGACGGCATGGACACCGTACCAGACCAGGTCACTGCCGGCGGCAGCTTTGCCGAGTGCCCCGAAGCTGTGGGCTACAGTCGGTTTTTCGCCGAGATCCTGCATGGCCTTGACGAGAGACGGCAGGAAGCGCAGCGAAGACGAACTCCAGACGGGGATGCTGTTGGCGGTGGCCAGTTCGCAAATGCGGTACCCATCGGCAACTGTTGCGGCAAGGGGTTTGTCGATAAAAATCGGCAGGCCTGCTCCGGCTATTTTTTCGAAATACTTCAGGTGTGGTGCTGGGTCGTTGATTTCCAGGAAAATGGCATCGACACCCTCGATAGCGGCTTCAACCGAAGGAGCCATTTCGACACCCAGCCCGGCAAGTTCCGCCTGGCGGCAGTCCTGTTTTTCTTCGCTTTCGAAAGCAGTGGGAAAGCGGGCGGCCT
>CAZMGQ010000469.1:0-2060 GCA_964565855.1 uncultured Lentisphaerales bacterium
GTTTGGCGTCCTTTATGGCTGCTTCATTCGGCGGCAAGAGCCTGCCGCCCTCCAGATTCGGACGACGTGACAGTCGTCCCTCCCGTTCGGCGTTTTTCCGCGTTTTCTGCGGTGGTTGTCATAAGTATGGTTGCGGCTTGTGGTTATGCGAGAGAGGGGGTGCTGGCGGGGGCGTCGCTGCATGTGAGGAAGGCGGAAGTGCTGTGCAGGGAGTATCCGGCTTCGAATCTGCGGGACCGGTATGTGCTGCACGAACTGCGCCTGGCGCAGGAGCAGATCGAACTGGCACGGAGCAACAAGCCTCCACCACCGGCACCAGGCCTGACAGAGGAGGCTTACTTCAGCGAAATTGACCAGAGTGCCCAGCCTTTTTACCGTTATCTGCCCACCGCATGGCACGAAAAAACCGCAGCCGGGGCGACAAAATCGCTGCCGCTGCTGGTTTATCTGCATGGCTATTTCTCTGACATGGATCTGATCAACTGGGCTATCTTCCCTGACCCCCTGACCAACCTCGCCGAGAGAGTCGGTGCCTGTGTGGCGATGCCTTTTGCCCGCAGCAATACGGATTTTCAGGGGATCGGCGAACAGGACGTGATGCGAGTGATCGACGAAATGCAGCAGCGTTACGGCACCGACCCGCAACGTGTCGTACTCGTCGGTCTCTCGATGGGGGGGATGGGGGCCTGGACGATCGGGGCACGTTTTGCCGAACGTTTCAACGGGTTGCTGATTATCGCTGGTCGCGGAGACTACGACTTCTGGCACAAACTCGCGCCGGGGGCTCTGCCGGCATGGGAGAGGGCACTGATCGACGCACAATTTCTGCCCAAACTGGCACCGAGGCTGGCAGGGATGCCGATTCTGGCCTATCACGGGCGGGAAGATTTTCTGATCCCGCCGGAGGAGGCCGAGGCGGCTTTTCGCTGGGTCAGTCCGGTCAATCCGACGGCGCGGCTGGTAATGTTGTCCGAGGGCGACCACTGGATCAGCGACGAAGTGCTGGCACGATCCGACTGTGAGGAGTGGCTGGGCGAGGTGCTGGCCAAAGGGCGCAACAACCGGCCCGCACCGCTCGGCATTGCGCCGGGCGAAGTGCCCAGCCGCATTCAGCAGGCCTTTTTGCAACCCTTTATTTTTGTGCAACCTTCCCATGCCACGGCCGAAACCGGGCAACTCTTTGCACGGCACTGTGCCGACTGGAACAGCTTTGCCAAGGCACCGCCCGTCATGCGTCGTGAAGCGGCACTGACGGAGCGGGAGCTGCGGGAGAAGAATCTGTTCGTCTTCGGCAGTCCCGAGGAAAGCCCCTTCGCACGGCTGGTGCTGGAGAGTCACGGTATAGAAACCGATGACGAAAGCTGGAACCTGCAGGGGCGCAGGGTGCCCCGTGAAGGGCATGGACTGTGGATAGCTCTGCCGAATCCGCTCAACCGCGAACGCACAGTGGTGATCAATCACGGCATTTACTGGGGCGAGGGCCTGCCTCCGAATCACCGTTACGACTTGTTGCCCGATCTGCTTATATATACTGCCGAGCCGGGACGCATCGGCATCAACCGGTCGGTCTGTGCCGGCAAAATCGACGCGGAAGGCCGGATCACCTGGTGGCCACAGCCCGAGCTACGGACTGAACAGGAACCCGCCCCGCAGTTGGGGCCGGCAAAATAAAAGCGGCGTCGTGAGAGGACTCACGCCGCCGCCTGTTGATTCAGCTTGTGAAACCGCCGCAGCGATTTCACAGACTGCGGATTACATCATCCCCCCCATGCCGCCATCGTGGGGCATCGGGGCCGGCTTTTCCGGCTCGGGAACGTCGGTGATCATGGCTTCGGTCGTCAGGAGCAGACCCGCGATCGAGGAGGAGTTCTGCAGGGCCAGACGTGTGACCTTGGCCGGATCGACGATACCGGACTTGATCATATCGACAAAGGCGTCGTTGGCGGCATCGTAGCCGTTGGCGCCCTTGCCTTCTTCGACCTGGGAGACGACCAGCGCGGCTTCGCGGCGACCGGCGTTCTGCACGATCTGGCGCAGGGGAGCCGTGAGGCAGTTCCAGA
>CAZMGQ010000470.1:0-2052 GCA_964565855.1 uncultured Lentisphaerales bacterium
TGTGGCAGTGCCCTGGCTGCTGCGTGATGCGGCGCGACCCTATGCCAACTTTGATGAGAGGATGATCGAGCTGCAGAAGGAGTTTTGCGACCAGATCTGGAATCATGTCAACCCCTACACGGGTTTGGCTTACAAGGATGACCCGGCGATTGCTCTGACCGAAATAACCAACGAAAGCGAGATGTTCGGTGACATTGCGACCATGATCGAGCCTTATCGCGGCCAGTTGGAGGAGCAGTATCTGGCGTGGCGCGAGGAGCGTGGTCTGCCGCCGGTGGAGCGTCCGGTAGCTTTCGAACTCTGGGATGAGGCTGCGACCGAGTTTGTGACGGAACAGCAGAAGAAATACTTCGACGACATGCGCCAGTACCTGATTGATCTGGGGGTGCAGATCCCGATCACCGGCACCAACTGGGCGGTCGGCGGGGCAGCCAGTCTGTGTTCTCAGACCGGGATGGATTTCATGGATAGTCATACCTACTTTTACAACTGGGGCTGGCAGCCGCATGAAAAACGCGTGATGGCTGATACAATGTTGCGGCATATCAGTCCCTGGCATCGGGGGCTGAGCATCATGCGGGTACTGGACCGGCCGTTTTTTGTCTCCGAATGGGACTCCCCCTGGCCCAACGAGTGGCGTGCCGAGTCGGTGCTGAACATGGCCTCCATGACGGCTTTGCAGGGCTGGTCGGGTGCGACCATTCACACCTACCGCTACGACAACCGCGAACGGTCCGACATGATCGCCATTCCGGTGACGAGCGATGCGCTGGCGGGTATACCTTACCGTGGCGGAGTATTCGATACCTTCAACGACCCCTCCAAGATCGGTCTCTTCTATCATGCGGCTCTGATCGTGCGACGTGGTGACGTGGCGGAGTCCGAGAATCTGGTGGAATGTGTATTGCCGGGGAAACGGCTGGCCGACAACCCATCGACAGCGGAAAAAATCGGACTGATTGATTACAGCGATTGCAATCCCCTGGCAGGCGCCAGTGAGGTGAGCAAGATCGGGATGCGGCTGCCGGGTGCAGCGGCACAGGCGCCACGCCAGTTGGAAATGGATGAGTATCTGGTAGAGCCGGGAGCGACCGAGCTGAAGTCCGACACTGGTGAACTTTATCGCAACATGGACTTGTGCTATGCGACAATTGACACGGAGCGGACCAAGGCGGCCTATGGTTTTCTGGGACGAGTAGGCGAAATCGAGCTGGCTGGACTGAAGCTGCGTTCCGCGACGGATTTTGCCGTGGTTGCGCTGAGTTCGCTGACTGACGCACCGCTGGATGAGAGCGACAATATCCTGCTGACGGCCGTCGGACGCTCGGATAACAGCGGGGCAACCTACAACAGCACCCGTACCTTGCAGTATGACCGTGGTCATGGCCCGATTCTGGCTGAAGTGATCGAGGTTGAAATCGAGCTCGAAACGAGTCGGG
This sequence comes from uncultured Lentisphaerales bacterium, assembly GCA_964565855.1. Lineage (GTDB taxonomy): Bacteria > Verrucomicrobiota > Kiritimatiellia > RFP12 > JAZUKQ01 > CAZMGQ01. The sequence continues at coordinate 1,440 of CAZMGQ010000470.1, forward strand.
AAGGCTTGATCATCTCCGGTGTCAACAGCGAGGGCATGCTCACGGGGCGTGTGGAAACGGTTAAAGAGGATGGCAAGCTGAAGTTCAAACTGGGTGGCGATTTCCCTTCGATTTACTACCTGATCCAGCAGGCCTGATCCAGACCCTGTCGGCAGGCCGACCCTGTCACCGAAAACAGTACTATAGAGGAGAGCCATGAAATCAAAGTTGTTTCCTGTTATGCTTCAACTCGTTGCCGTGGTGGTTTTTGCAGGACAGACAGGTGCGACGTCGTACCATTCGGAGGAATCTGCCACTCGCACAACGACGGGGCTGATGCGGCAGCATTCGCTCTTGAGCGACGACAAGTGGACCAGCCTCAGCAGCGGTATTCCGGGCGTGGGCCTCGGCTATGGCGCTGTCTATACGGCTGTGGACGACGGCGCCGGCAACCTCTATGTGGGTGGCACGTTTTCGCTGGCCGGGGAGGATGTGGCCAGTGGCGTTGCCCGATGGGACGGTACCAGATGGGAAGGGCTGGGTTCTTTCGATGCCGGCTGGTCCGATCCCACGATCTATGCCATGGCCATGCTGGGGGACAAGCTCTACGTGGGCGGCGAGTTCTACGAAGTCG
>CAZMGQ010000471.1:0-2036 GCA_964565855.1 uncultured Lentisphaerales bacterium
GAATATGTTCTTCTTTGATCAAGCGCCCAGCGAGGGATTTGACTACTCACAGCAGCTCTCCGGCTTTTTGAAAAACGCCACTATTCGAGAACCCAGCATCCTTGATTTTTATCCGGCAGAGAACTATGGGATTAAAGAGGGGACTGTTTGCATGCCACTGCTAATATGGCCGAAAGGCATGAGCCGTGAGCCTGCTGTGAAGGGAGTTCCTTTGTTTATCTACATTGGTGAAGAGTGGCGTATGTACGTCCCTCGTTTGCCTTGAACACAGAATAACGGAATAGAGAATGGAACCGGACCGCGCTATAGAGATCGTACAGAGCCTTGCCGACGGGGTGGACCCGTACAGCGGCGAGCGGTTCCCGTCTGACTCTCCCTACCAGCAGGCCGACACGGTACGCGCCTTGCACCTGGCGCTTGAAGGCCTGGCGAAACTGAAACGCTCGACGGCCCGCAAGACCGGCCCCGGTCGCCCGTGGAGCGAGGACGAAGAGAAAGACCTTCTCCGCAAGTTCGATGGCAAAGTCGACGTGGAAGAGATCGCCAAGGAACACGAACGCACGAAGGGCGCGATCTGGGCCCGGCTTGAAAAACTCGGACGCATCCAGCGGAAAGACTTCCCCGGCTCGACGCCACATCCTCCCCGATCCGGAGCAGCGCCCGATCCGACACCACCACAGCAATCCGATGCAACGTCCCGACCGGCTACGCCGTCCGGCAATGACCTCGACAATCTCCCTTTTTGATCGTCGTCTTCCCTGTATCCCCGCTCGCTACGCTCGCTCTCGCCTACGCCGTTGTCATCCGTCGTGCTTGCCCTCGTGTCTCGGGCGGCACGTCGGCCGCCAACGTCTCCGGCTCACCCCTCCGGGCGTGTCACAGAACCTGCTGCATCCTCCCTGCGGTCGGGCAGGTTCAGCGTAAGCGTCCGGTCAGGCACCCCATAGGCAAGGTAGCTGCCTTGTGATAGACCGGGAGCATGAAAACCAAACGATCGACGAAGCAGCGGCGAGTGCTCACGCGCTACAGCGCGGAGGACCGGAAACAATTCATTCAAAAGTATCGCGCCAGCGGGCAGAGCAAAGCGGCGTATTGCCGGGAGCAGCGACTTAACCTGGGCACCTTCTGCGGCTGGCTGAAGCGGTATACTCCGTTGGCCACTGGATTTGCGGAGGTCACAGTAGACCCGGCGATCTCCATGCCTACTGGGGCCGCCGAACGAGTTGAAGTGCGATTTCCCGGCGGGGTCTCCGTTCTCCTGCCGAACTTGGGTTCATCTTCTGTAACCGCCCGTTTGATCCGGGAGGTGGTTGGATGTTGAACTTTACCGGGAACCTGAGGATATTTGTGGCCACCGAAGCGACGGATTTGCGCATGAGCTTTTCCGGCTTGTACGCCAGAACCCAGAATGTCCTGAAAGAAGATCCGCTCACGGGCTCATTGTTCGTTTTTACAAACCGCCGCCGTAATCGAGTGAAGTCCCTGTATTGGGATGGGACGGGCTTGTGGGTAATGACCAAGCGTTTGGAGAAGGGCACATTCAGCTGGCCGAAGGGTGTGGATGTGCAAAATGGCAAGCTCGCACTGAGCCCGGAAGCATTGAGCTTACTGCTCGACGGGGTCGACTTGCGGCACGGATCCCTTCGGCCATGGTACCAGCGCGAATAATCATCATTTATACACATATTATATTGATTTCGAGGTGTATCTTTCAGTATAATATAGCGCATGGAAAACACGCTATCTAAACTGCAAAAAGAAGTGGCCACTCTGGCCGAGGCCCTCCTTGCCGCCGAGGCGGAGAACAAGGTGTTGCGCGCTAAGGTGCAGTTTCTGATGCAGCGGTTGTTTGGGCGGAGTAGCGAGAAGATTGATCCCGCGCAGTTGCAGTTGGTGCTGGAAGTACTGGCTGGTTCCTCTGAGCCGCCAGACGACGATCCACCTCCGTCTCCTCCGCCATCCTCTCCCCGTCGCGCTCCTCGCGAGCGCAAGCCGCGCATACCGGATCATCTGCCCACGGAAGATGTAGTTATTGA
>CAZMGQ010000472.1:0-2028 GCA_964565855.1 uncultured Lentisphaerales bacterium
CCCTGCCCGATGGCACCGAAGGCGAGCTGGTCTTCACCACCCTCACCAAAGAGGCCATGCCCATCATCCGCTACCGCACGCGCGACCTCTCCTGCATCGAGGCCGATCCCTGTCCCTGCGGTCGAACGGTCCGACGCATCCGCCGCATCAGTGCCCGCAGCGACGACATGCTCATCATTCGTGGCGTCAACGTCTTCCCGACGCAGATCGAAGCCGCCCTGCTTTCAATCGACCAGACACTGCCACACTACGGCATCGTTCTCACCCGCACCGGCGGTCTCGACCAGATCGAAATCCAGGTCGAAGTGACCAAGCAACACTTCAGCGACGAAGTCCGCTCGCTCGAAGCCTTGCGTCAGCGGATCGGCGAAGCCCTGTTCAGGATCATCCACATCCGCGCCAAAGTTACCCTCGTCGAACCCAATACCATCCCGCGCAGCGAAGGCAAGGCCCGTCGCGTTCGCGACCTGCGTCACGAATAAAGTAATCTCATCCCAGGGAGGAAGTACCATGAAAATAAACCAGATCGCCGTTTTTCTGCAGAACAAGCCCGGACACCTCAGTGGCATCTGCCGCACACTCTGCGACGAGGGGATCAATATCGTTACCCTCTCCCTGGCCGATACACAGCAGTTCGGCATTCTGCGTCTGATCGTCAAGGACTGGGAGCGGGCCGTCAAGGCTCTCGAAGAGGCCGGTTATCTCGTCCAGATCCGCGAAGTCGTCGCCACCGAGGTCGATGACCGTCCCGGCGGCATGGCCGAAGTTCTCGATATTGTCAGTGAAGCCGGTGTCAATATCGAATATGTTTACGCCTTCACTTTTCAGAAAAACAACCGGGCGGTCCTGGTCTTCCGTTTCGATGACTCCGACAAAGCCATTGCAGCCATTCAGGCTGCCGGCCGCAACGTGCTGACTCCGATCGATCTTTTTGCAGCAGAATGAACTTTCCCGATAGTGTCAAACCCCTTGTAGAAAACGCCGTCTGGCAGCCGGACGAACTGCTGGAGCGGCCTGCCCTCGAAGAACTGCAAACGCGTCGCTTGAGATCGTTGGTCGAACGTCTCGGCAAACGGGTGCCTTTCTACCGCGATGCCTTCGCCAAACAGGGCGTTTCCGCCGCCAATATCCGCTCCATCGACGATATCCGCCGACTCCCCTTCACCACCAAAAACGATCTGCGCGAACATTATCCGCTCGGTTTCATGGCCGTTCCGCGCGAGGATGTGGTCCGTTTCCACGGCTCATCCGGCACCACCGGCCGCCCCACTTTTGTGGCTTATACGCGTGCCGACCTCGAACTTTGGGCCGACCTCTGTGCCCGTTTTCTCTATGCCGGTGGCCTGCGCAAATGGCATACAGCCCAGGTCTCGTTCGGCTATGGTCTCTTCACCGGCGGTTTCGGCCTGCATCAGGGTATCGAACGCATTGGCGCGTCGGTAGTGCCGGCCTCCAGCGGCAACACCTCCCGCCAGTTGATTCTGCTGCAGGACCTCGATGTCGAGTATCTCATCTGTACCCCCAGCTATGCCCTGCACCTGATCGAAGGCATCCACAGTGGCGAGATCGATCGCGAGAGTCTCAGCCTCAAAGGCATGTTCCTGGGCTCCGAACCCTGGACCGAAGACATGCGCCAGCGCATCGAGGCCGACCTCGGCGTCTATGTGGAAAACAACTACGGCCTCAGCGAAATCATGGGTCCCGGAGTCAGTGGCGAATGTGCCTATCGTACCGGTATGCATGTCCAGGAAGACCACTTCATCGTCGAATGTATCGATCCCGAGACTCTCGAACCTGTCGCCGATGGCGAGGAGGGCGAGCTGGTCTTCACCTCGCTTTCACGCGAAGCCTTTCCGCTGATCCGTTACCGGACCCGCGACATCGCCACCCTCACGCGCAAGCCCTGTCCCTGCGGACGTCACAGTGCCCGGATGGGACGTATCGCTGGCCGAAGCGACGATATGCTGATCATCCGCGGCGTCAATGTTTTCCCCTCCCAGATCGAGGAGGCGCTGCTGCGCGTCAAAG
>CAZMGQ010000473.1:0-2012 GCA_964565855.1 uncultured Lentisphaerales bacterium
GGAGCTGCTGCAATCCGGCCCGCTGGCGCGTGAGCTGGTGACTCTGGTGGCCAACTCGATCAATGCCGATGACTGGGTGACGCTGATCTGCGACGAGGCACTCTACCTGCCGCCGCCACCGCCCGAAGCCACCAATGCGCCGCCCCGCAGCGTGCGGACCATCCGCGACATTTCGCGGCGCCCCAACCTGCCGGTGGGGACCCTCGGCGCCGTGCCCGGCCCGGCCGGACGCAGCGGCAGTGCCGACGAACCGTTTGAATATGATTTCAGCTCCTTCATCATCGAAGGCTATACCCCCAACTCTGATCTGGCGACGGTCAAGGAACTCGTGCGGCGGCTGCTGGCCTCGGACCTGGTCTCGCAGGCCGACATCCGCGAAGACGAGCGGGTGCTGCCGGCGGCATTGCTGGGCGATGTGCCGCCCGATGAAATAACCCGCGACCTGACCCGTTTTGTCGTCAATGTAAAGCTCAACCGTCCATGAAACTGCCCCGCCTACATCTCAGCGAACGCAACCAGATAGTGCTGATCCTGCTGGCACTGGCCGCGGTGTTTTTTGCCCTGTGGCACTTCGGGGTGCGTGATATTTCGCGGCAGCGGCGGGCCAACGCGGCCTTCCGCGCCGAGCTGGAGCGCTCGGGCTTTGCCACCCAGACCCGCGAAGCGCTCGAGGCGACGGTGGTGCATGAGGAGGAAATTACCCGCAAGCTGGCCGAAGAGTGGCAGGAGGTGGCCGACCGGCTGGCGACCTTTTCCAACCAGCGGGCCCTCAGCCGCTCGGAGGTGCTGCGGATCGACTACAAGGTGGAGCTGCACCGGACCCGCACCAGGCTCGACCGCAAGTCCGAGGCTCTCGGCATCAGCCTCTCGGCCAAGGAGCTGGGCATGTCGGAGGAGGTCTTTACGAGCGACGACCCGCGCAATCTGATGATCCAGCTCAGGGCGGTGGAAAAGCTGGTCGACCTGACGCTCGACCGGCGCATCCGCACGCTCCACAAGGTGCATCCCAAGGACCCGGTGGAGCATCTGCGGCCCTCCGACGAGCGGCTGATCCTGGAGGAGTTTCCGGTGGAGGTCGAGTTTGATGTCGATTTCGCCAACTTCTACGATCTTTTCCGCACGGTTTTCGAAGATGGGAAGATCTTCGTCTTCCGCAATATCCGTATAGTTTCCGGCGCCACTTCGCAGGCGCCGCTGCGCGTGCAGGCGGTGATGTCGGCCCTGCTCTTCGACACGCCTGACGCGCCTCCCGCCACGGCCCAACAATAACCCTGCAACCCCCTGGACTGCCATGCAAAAACTCTGGAACTGGCTGATGCATACCAACGCCAAGGCACTCTTCATCGTCTGCCTCCTGGCGCTGATCGCGATGGTCGGCTGGCGTGGCTATGTGGAATACGACGCCATCCGCCAGGCCGAAGCGGCAGCCATTGCCGCCCGCACTCCGCCGCCCCTGCCGGACTTTCCGGCTTACGAGGGCTACGGCATCCTCGAATATGTCGCCCAGCAGTCGCGCGATGACGAGCGGGCCCTGCCGGTTGACCTCTTCCGGCCCTCGCTGGATGCGATGGTTTCGAACCTGGTGGCGGCCATCCTGCACAACCCCGAATTCGATGTCGATGAAGTCGAAGACCGGCCGACCGGCCGGGGGCGGCCGCGCCTGAGTCCCGAGGATGAGCGCATGTTTGAGCTGGTGCAGCGGCCCGACGGCCAGTGGGTGCGGCGGGTGCGGCAGCAGCCGTCGCCGCAACTGACCTATAACGGAGTTTTCCGGCGGACCGACGGCAAGACCAGGGCCCTGATCAGGGAGAGCAACTCCAACTCCACCGGGTTTTATGGCGAAGGCGACGAGCTGTTCGGGGCCAGGATCAAGAATGTCTCGACCGAGGCGATAACCGTGGTGTTGCCGGATGGCAACGAGGAGCGGCTGGTACGTGGCGGCACCCTGACTATGGCGGCAGCACAGCAGGCGCCGCAGGAAGAAGTGGTGGTGACGCAGGACGGCGACAGGC
>CAZMGQ010000474.1:0-2011 GCA_964565855.1 uncultured Lentisphaerales bacterium
TGGCATCGGCCGAACAGATCAGGCCGCGCGGTTTGTTGAGCATGATGGTGCGGAACTGTGTCGGGGCGGCGGGGAGCGGGCGACCATCGACCAGGATGCGGCTGGTGGCAGGGTCCACACGCTGCCCCGGTTCGCGGGTGACCTGACCATCGAGTGTGACGCGGCCGTCGCGGATCATGCGGGCGGCACCACGGCGGGAGGCGATGCCGCAATTGGCTAGCAGAACCTGGAGGCGCGGGCTAGACTGGGGGGCTGTTTCTGATTCGGGGCTGTTTTTTTCGGGCGACATCGGGAGTTGTTGTGGGACTGGGCGACAGGGATTACATGCAGGAGGCGCGGCGGCGACGGACGTTGCGCAGGCAGGAGCGCGACTGGCAGAAGCGCTCGGGGCCGAGCTGGTGGCAGCGGCTGCGCTTCAGAATCTGGCAGTTATGGCATGGCCGACGGCGCTGAAGCGCAGGCTTCAGAACATGAATCCGATGTGAAAGCCGTATTCGAGATCGCGCCGGCTGAAATCGCTCAAATCGCCCCAGCTCTTAAAGGTATAGAAGGCGGCGAGGCCCAGTTCGAGCTTGTTGCCGAGGGGGTAATCGATACCGAGTTTGAGCTGGTACCACCAGCCGGCCCATTCGGAACTGCCTTCTTTTCGGGCGACCCGCGCATTGGAGAGGCCGACACCGGCGACGAAGATGCCGTCTTTGATGCCCATGTCCAGCCGCGGGGTGATGACGTAATCGACGACACTCTCTTTGGCACCCGAGGGGGCGTAATCGAGACCGGCTTCGAGGTAGCCGAGGCCATCGTAGAGGGCATAGCCCGCACCGAAGGAGTAGTTGTCGTCGTAGGGCCACTTTTCGAGGAGTGAGTGTGAGGGGTGGTAACGGACACGGGCGGTAACGCGTGAATCCATACCGGCGATCATGGAACCACGGCGTGGGGCGGCGCCAATATCGGCAGTGAGACCCAGCAGCAGGGTCAGGACCAGAAGCGGGCGGAACAGGCGGTTATTCAAGGAGCCTCCCTGTTTGGAGATGATGATTGTGAAAGATGAAGGGGCGGGGCGGATGATCAAAATCGACCCTGAAATGAAGTCAGCCTGAATTATGCCTCTTTTGACACGTCCCTGCAAGTGTTCGCAGGGGTCCCCAGGGTCACCCAGAACTTTCGCTGTTTTGGATTGCAGGACCAGACTCCGTGTGATATGATTGGCTTATGAAGTGGGAACGTTATTACAATGGCATTCTCTGTTTTGCATTGGTAGCAATGGCATCCGGTAGAGCATTGCAGTTTGATGCTGGCCGTTCGGCAACTCTTTCATTCGAGGCTGGCAACAGGATCGCTGAATGGCACTCTGCATCAGGAAGCGCAACCCTGACTCCAGTTCAGGGTGCCTCGAACGGCTGGACTCATGCTGTGCTGGAGATCGGGTCGGACGGAAAACGCAGCGTTGATTTTGGAACAGTCGAGTCCGCGTCACCCCTGTATGTCACAAATGCGGACTTTGCGGCTTACTACGCTTTTGCCATTGTACGCTGCGAAGAACCTTCAGATTTGGCGACACTGATTGATGCGCCGTGCTCCACACGCTTTGCTCCGGTTCTGTGGCATGATTCGCGTTGGAAACTCTCGCCTCTCCAGCTTGAAGAGACGGCGAGCTATGCGGTCAATGGCATCGAAACCAATGCATTCACCGGGGCTGAATCATTCCAGTTGGTCGAGGTTTTCTGGGATACAGCAGTTGCACTTTCAGAGATTTTTATTGGCGGCTCCCCGGCATCGCCCGGCTGGAAACGCACATGGCCGGGGACGCTCGGTGAGCTGATCCTGCTGGAGGATATTCCGGACAAGGAAGAACGTCTGGCCCTGCAACTTTATGCTGCACTTAAATGGGGTATTCCGATCGAAGCAGAAATTCCTGATGCGCCCTTCATTTTACGCAATCTAGGTGTTTCCAGTGGAAACATCTTTACCTCGGTGATCATAATTCGTTAGTTCATTGCTACAAGTCTCA
>CAZMGQ010000475.1:0-2005 GCA_964565855.1 uncultured Lentisphaerales bacterium
CATCCATACGAGTCATGTGGATCTGGGCGGCAGACAGGCTATCGAATGCGGCTTCGATAGCGGCCTGGACCTCCTTGATTTCGGCATCGCTCGGTGAGGCGCTTTGCATCGGCAGCTTGATGCCGAAAAACACCCGTTTGTGATTGGCGAGCACTCCCGAGGCCCGAACAAGAGGGGAAGTCTTCGCTTTGCGATACAGCTCGGCGTGCTCGTGGCACAACTGGGCCAAAACTTCGGGGCCTCCTTGTTTCCCGGCTTCGTAGATATTGATGATTTCGTCCACATCAGGGCTGGCGAACTGGGCGAACTGGATGACAGTCCCTGTGGGAAAGTGGGTCGAAAGCAGGGAGTTCATCTTGTCGATCAAGGCGCTATCACAGCCGACGACCGGACGGCTTATGCTAGCCGCCCCCAGGTGCTTTTCGCCCAGAGGACTCACGAAAAGGAAGAGCTTACCGGAGTCGTCACAAGCCTTGATTGTGATATTTTCGGCGGCGTGATTGCGATGCAAAGCCATAACAGCACCTATCTCGATATTAAATAAGCTGGGGTGTGACAAGTGCCACACCCCTAGGGGGAATGGCCGTGGCCTTAAAGGGCGACGGCGGAAGCCACAACGGTAATCGGCATGCCAACGCCAGCAGCGCCGACAACGATTTCCAAAAAGATGCCGATCACCAGGCCGATGCCGATGCCCCAGATAAGCGGCATGAATTGCCGGGTAGCGATGGCCCCGATCAAACCCATGAAAAAGGCGATGAGGGAGACGGTTAGACCGACAGAGCCGCCTAGCTCATCCTCGATCCAAACGTTCAGGTCTGACATGGCCGTGCCGCCGCCAGTGGCGAAGGCTTGACTGGCAAAGAGAATGACAGCGGCGAATAGGACTGCGTACCACAGGTACTTGGCAGTCTTCTGGTGGTCTGCGGTGCTCATACCGAAGACCCGATTGCTCAGGGTGGAAATCATGAATACGTCCTTGAAAAGTTACTTGTGAAAGCGCTTGGTACTGCTCGGGTACTGCTCGGTACTACTAATTCGGCAGATCCGGCAGCTCCGCCCCAGTTTCGAGGTGAGACTGCTCGGATGAGCCGGTTACTTGACGCTGCGCCGGAAGCCCATTGGCCCGTTTGCTGGACACCGGGGCACCAGGCACCGCGCCGAGTTCTTTCGTGGGAATAACAAGGCCACGACCGTTGAAAGCCTCAACCCCGAAATTCCAGCGCCTGGGTTGAATTTCCGTATAGACGTAGCTCGGGAAATGCAGATCATCGGACTTGTCGATCCAAGGGGCGATCCAGATGCGCATCACTTGCGCCGGAGTGCGCACAGGGCGAGCAAACTCCGGCTGCCCTTGAGCGACCATTCCGCCGCTCAAGTGATAGGTCATGCCAGTGGCTGGGTGAGGCATCCCTTCATTGGGATTGCTTACGTTGCCTCCATAGTTGCCGGAGTTGTAATCCTCCATCGTCACTCCAATCGGGAGGTCGCTCTGGCGCACTTCTGGAGCACCGTGTGTGGACTTATAAATGGCGAAGGGCGTTTTACAAGTCACGCCATCGACAACGCTGCCAGCATCGTTCGGGTCTTCGCAACTAAAGTCGGCAGACGCGCCATTCGGATCAAAGACGCTGGCGCAACCGGCGAGAGACAGCAGCGCGGCTGTCACGGCAATGGATTTCATCATTTCAGTTCAACCCCTTTCAGCAAAACCACAGTTCCTTTGCGGCCTGAATCAATTTCTAGAATCGGCATCATCTGATCAGCGAGCTTCAAGTAATACTGGCTGATGGATTTTGCGGTGTCCGACAGACCCTGCGCCAAGCCGGATGATGCGATGGTTTGCGCATCATTGGTTTGCGTGCGCGTGCTGGTGCCTGTTGGATTCAGATCCAGACCTTGAATCTGTTGCGGTTTCAAGCCGTCGCCAAGCCCTGAGAGCACACCTGCCAAGAGTGTCTTAGCAATGATCTGTCCTTGTTTCGACACCAGACGCCCCCGCATG
>CAZMGQ010000476.1:0-2002 GCA_964565855.1 uncultured Lentisphaerales bacterium
AGGGGGCGGTCAGTGAGAGCCATGTGGGACGATATACCGAAGAGTTCAAAGAGCAGAACGCCGTGCCTGCAGACCCATCCAATCCAGAGAACTGGAGCGGCAAGAATAAGCTCGCGGTCGTCATCGAGACGGCAGCCCTCAACGAGGAAGAACTTTCCGCGTACTGTCGGCAAAAAGGGCTGTATGTCGAGCAGGTACGGTGTTGGCGGGCAGCAGCCGAATCCGGCGCCGATGTGGACCGCCCGCTGACGACGGCAAAGTCAAAGGGCCGGCTTCATACTTCCCGTCCATAGAGAAGAGCTATGGCAAGCCTGTCGAGCACTGGTTCAAAATTTTGGATTCGGTAAAGGACAAGAAGCATATGGAGCAGGTCTCTTTTCTCAAGACAGAGCACAAGATCGGTCATGGTCATGCCAATGCGCTTGTCGCATACCACCGCGCCCAGCAAGATGTCTGACAGTGTACTCAAGCCGATGGCCTCTTCGCGGCACGGTTTTACTCAAGCGTTATGCATCTATCACAGCGAGGAAGAGATATGAGTCTGAAAAATATTATCGCCATAATTTGTGCAGTTGTTTTATTGGGAGGCTGCGCGTCAGTTTCGTCGTCTTCCGTTCCTCAGGCAGCAGTTTCAGAACAGACCGTTGGGCCGATATTCATTACACAAGGTACCTTGCCGTCCGGTGTTGAATACGACGTTATCGGCTTGGTAAAAGCCAACGCCCGTAAGGGCTACGATAATGTCGAGAGCCTCTATCCCTTGCTGGCTCTGGAAGCGAGGAAGGTAGGTGCAAATGCGGTTATCGAGGCATATGGTGGCAGAGCGGTATCAGCCTTTTCCTGGGCGGCCCCATTTACAGGGGGGACAGCTGTGAAGGTTAAAGATATCGAGTCGGTAAAAGCCCTGGACGGCCGTTTTATCAATTAGAAAAATGCGTAACAAACACATCAGTGCGCGCCTGACTAAGGAAGAGGAAGAAGTCGTAACGCATATCTTGATTCATTGCTTGTAAAAGCCACGACAGCGCGGGGGAGGTCCAGGCATATTGCGATTACGAGTGGTGAACAAACATTCTTCTGCTACGCTCTATTCAGCGACACGGCGGCGGGAGCCAGGCGATGAACTACTGGTACTGGATCTTCGAGCGGGTAAGGCGCCAGCTGTGGTGGCGTGCGGTGGCCTTTGGTATCGCGGGGATGTTCACCGCTGTTCTGGCTCTGGTGGTGGAAAGGGTCGTCCCCTGGGAGATTCCCTTCAATCTGAGCGCGGATGCGGTAGACAGTCTGCTCAACATCATTGCCTCAAGTATGCTGGCGGTGACGACGTTTTCGCTGGGAGTGATGACGGCGGCCTTTGGTGGCGCGACCACCAATGTCACGCCCCGGGCCACCCGGCTGTTGATGGAAGACGAGCTGACCAATAATGTGTTGTCGACCTTCATTGGGGCCTTTCTGTTCAGTATTGTCGGTATCATAGTGCTCAAGACGGGCTCCTACGGGGAGCGAGGGCGGGCGGTGCTGTTCCTGTTTACCATAGTGGTGATCGGGCTGGTGGTGATTCAGTTGCTGCGCTGGATCAACCATCTGGTCTCGCTGGGACGGGTGAGCACCACTATTGACCGGGTGGAGGAGGCGGCCAGCGCGGCAATAGCCGAGCGCCTGGCAGTGCCCTATCTGGGCGCCAACCCGTGGTATGACGTCGACGCCGTGCCGTCCGATGCGATACCGGTGTACGCCCGTACCATCGGTTATATCCAGTTCATCGATATTCCCGTGATAGCGCAGCTGTGTGACGAAGCAGACTGTGAGGCTTATCTGCCGAGCAACCCCGGCACCTTTGTGTTTGACGATAGTGTGCTGGCCTGGCTGCATGCGCCCCAGGGGCTGCCGGAGCATTTTGCCGGACGGGTGGCGGAGCAGTTCGTGGTCACCACTAGCCGAAATTTCGATCAGGACCCCCGCTTTGGGTTGGCGGTGATGGCGGAGATTGGCTCGCGGGCGT
>CAZMGQ010000477.1:0-2001 GCA_964565855.1 uncultured Lentisphaerales bacterium
CTCCATGACATCGACAATCCGTTCCAGAGCTCCGGTACGATTCTTATCTTGGCTCTTGATAATGTGTCTCATGGGAAAACCTCTCTGAACTGTTCGGCGGGGCCAAGCTGGTGATGATGTTGGCGGCCGTACCTCCGGGGGGAACCATCGGCAGGACGTTGCCTTCCGACTCGACGATGAACTCCATGACCCAGGTCTTGGGGCTGGCAAAAGCCTCCTTGAGGGTCGGAATCACGTCTTCGGTCTTTTCTATACGGCGTGCGACGGCACCGTGAGCTTCGGAAAGCTGGACAAAGTCCGGCAGATAGACCGGGCCCACGCCATCGTAGGGCGGGATGCGCTCGTTGGGGGCGCGGCCGGTGCGGGTCATCGCCACGCCGGAGTAGCCCTTTGCATAGAACAGTTCCTGCCACTGACGCACCATGCCGAGGTAGCCGTTGTTGAGGATGACAAACTTGGTCGCCAGACCATGTTCGACCGAGACCACCAGCTCCTGGAAGTTCATCTGGGCTCCGCCGTCGCCGGCGATACAGACGACCAGATCATCGCGTGCGCCGAACTGGGCACCGATGGCCGCCGGCATGCCGTAGCCCATCGTGCCGAGACCGCCCGACGAGAGGAAAGTCCGTGGCTCGGTGTACTTGAAGAACTGGGCGGCAAACATCTGGTGCTGGCCGACATCGGTACAGACGATGGCTTTGCCGTCGCTCTGTTCGTAAATCTGCTCGACCACATACTGCGCGGCGATGACTCCCTCACGCGTGATAAAGCCGAAGGGCCACTTGGTTTTCCATTCTTCGAGCTGTGCATGCCAGGAGGGACGCTCACGCTCCTCGATCATTGGCAGCAACTCCTCCAGCACCGGCTTGAGGTGCCCCACAACCGGAATATCGGTGCGGACGCTCTTGCCGATCGCCGCCGGATCGATATCGATGTGGGCGATTTTAGCCTGTTTGGCAAACTCCGACACCTTGCCTGTCACACGGTCGTCGAAACGGGCACCGACTGAGATCAGCAGATCGCAGTGAGCGACAGCACTGTTGGCGGCGACTGAGCCATGCATGCCGAGCATACGCAGGGCCAGCGGATCAGTTTCGGGGAAGCTGCCGAGCCCCAGCAGGGTGGTCGTCACGGGCAGCTTGCCCTTGCGGGCGATGGCAGTCAGCAGGTCGGCCGTGCCGGAGGCAATCACGCCGCCGCCGACATAGAGCAGCGGACGTTCGGCTTTGTTGATCGCTTCGGCCAGACGTGTGATCATGCGAGGATGTCCCTCATAGGAAGGACGGTAGCCGCGCATTTCGATCTTGGCGGGAGCCCGGGCGGTGGTCTTGGCCTGCTGGATATCCTTGGGAATATCGATCAGCACCGGGCCGGGCTTGCCGGTGGTGGCGATGTGAATAGCCTCGGCCAGAATACGCGGCAGGTCATCGACATCCCGCACGAGATAGTTGTGCTTGGTCGCGCCACGCGTGATGCCGACGGTATCGGCTTCCTGGAAGGCATCGTTGCCGATCATGCTCGTCGGCACCTGGCCGCTGATGCAGATCATGGGGATGCCATCGATCGCGGCTGTCGCCAGGCCCGTGACGGTGTTGGTCGCGCCGGGGCCGGAGGTCACGAGGCAAAAGCCGCAGCGGCCTGTGGCCCTGGCATAGCCGTCGGCCATGTGGGCAGCGCCTTGTTCATGCCGTGAGAGGACGAAGTGGATCTCGGGGCTCAGCAGCAACTGGTCGAAGATATCCAGCACTGCGCCACCCGGATAGCCGAACAGGACTTCGCAGCCCGCATCTTTGAGGAAATCGGTCACGCACTGCGCGCCGGTACGTGTCTTTGGAGGGTCTTTACGGGAATTGCTCACGTTTGTTTCCTTGGTTATGTGAGTGAATTGAATTGAGTCGAAGAAAAAAGTGCAGCGGAAAAGAAAAACCGCCTTCCGCTGGAGGTGTTGCGGTGGGCGGTCTGGGAAAAGGATTAGGTAAAGCGGTGTGGGTTGCGAAGGCC
>CAZMGQ010000478.1:0-1990 GCA_964565855.1 uncultured Lentisphaerales bacterium
TCGACCGCCATGTGGGCAGCCCGGTCGGACTGGGCGGCGATCAGATCCATAACCGCTTCGGCCTGACTGAGATCGAGACGTCCGTTGAGAAAGGCGCGGCGGGTGAACTCGCCCGGCTCGGCCGGTCTGGCACCGAGGTCGGTCAGTGCTTCGAGCAACAGCCGGACCGACTGGCTACCACCATGTACCTGGAACTCCACCACCTCCTCGCCGGCATAGATATGGGGGGACTGGAAGTGGAGGACGATGGCCTCGTCGAGCTGGCGTCCGTCAGCCGGATGTCGCAGGACAGTATGGAAGAAACGGCCTGTGGCAGAGTCCCGACTCTGCCACGGTGGAGACAACAGACGACGGGCGATCTGCCAGGCGTTGCGGCCCGAGAGACGCACGATGGCGATGCCCCCCTGTCCGGCGGGAGTTGCCAGAGCGGCGATCAGGTCATCGGCGGCCACTGATGCCGTTCCGGGGCTGATGGGGCTGCTGATGTTCACTGGCTCTCCGGGGCTGATGGGGCTGCTGATGTTCACTGGCTCTCCGGGGCTCTCCCTCAGTTGGTGTGTCGCGGGAGTTATTCCTGCGACGTACTGCGCAGAACCGAGACGAAGGCCTCCTGCGGGACATTGACCGAACCACACTGCTTCATGCGCTTCTTGCCTTCCTTCTGCTTGTTGAGCAGCTTCTGTTTGCGGGTCACGTCTCCGCCATAGAGTTTGGCGGTCACGTCTTTGCGGTAGGCGCGGATGTCTTCGCGGGCGATGATGGTACGCCCGATTGCGGCCTGGATCGGGATTCTGAACATGTGCGGCGGAATCTCTTCCTTGAGCGCGGCACAGATCTGGCGTCCGCGTGCGACAGCTTTGTCGCGATGAACCATGCAGGAAAAAGCATCGACCACTTCGTTGTTGAGCAGGATGTCCATCTTCACGATATCGCTTGCTTGGTAGCCGCTGTAATCGTAGTCCATCGAGGCATAGCCGCGACTGACACTCTTGAGCATGTCGTGGAAATCGATCAGGATTTCGTTGAGCGGCAGGGAGCAGGTCAGGATGACGCGGGTGCCGTCGAGAGTCTCGGTTTTTTCGACAGTGCCCCGCCGATCCATGACAATCCGCATGATGTCGCCGATATGTTCGCCGAGCGTAATGATCGTGGCCTTGATCATGGGCTCTTCGATACGTTCGATACGTGTAATATCAGGCAGATGGATGGGGTTGTCGATTTCTGTGACAGATCCATCATTCATCACAATACGATAAATTACGGCCGGATGGGTCGAGATGATGTCGGCATCGAACTCGCGGCGCAGCCGTTCCTGCACGACCTCCATGTGGAGCAGGCCGAGGAAACCGCAGCGGAAGCCGAAACCGAGGGCAACCGAACTTTCGGGATGGAACGTGAAAGCGGCATCGTTGAGTTGCAGCTTTTCCAGACTCTGGCGGATTTTTTCGTACTCGTCGGTACTCAGGGGATAGAGACCGCTGAAGACCATCGGACGGATATCCGTGAACCCCGGCAGGGCTTCGCTGGCCGGGCGCTGGCGTGTCGTTACTGTGTCGCCGATACGGATTTCGCGCGGCTCCTTGATCGTGCCGATCAGGTAGCCGACCTGGCCCGATTCGAGGGTGTCCTGGGGAGTCATCTCCGGGGAAAAAACGCCGACTTCCTTGATCTGGGTTTCGATTCCCGAACCCATGAAGCGCACGGCATCGCCGGTACGCAGGGTGCCATCGACCACACGTACATAGGTCACGACGCCGCGATAGACGTCGTACACCGAATCGAAGACGACAGCCCGCAGGGGTTTCTCAGACTCATGGGGCTGGGGCGGGGGGATCAGGGCGACAATCTGCTCCATCAGGTCCGGCACACCGACTCCGGTTTTGGCACTGACCTGCACGGCTTCGTCCATCGGGATCGCGAGGGCGTCTTCGACCTGGCGGCTGACACCGGCGACATCCGAGCTGGGCAGATCGACCTTGTTGAGAACGGG
>CAZMGQ010000479.1:0-1973 GCA_964565855.1 uncultured Lentisphaerales bacterium
GCCGAGGCCATGCAGGATGCTGCCCAGGCTGCCAAAGATGCCGCCGAAAAACTGCAACAGATGACGAAACAGATGGCAGAACAGATGGGGGTGCAACCCGAGAATCTGCCCAGTCAGGCGATGATGCCGGCTCCGGGGGAAGGACTGGCCCTGATGCAGCAGCAGATGCGGGCTCGTGCACAGCGCAGCCAGCGGATTCCGGATGCACTCAAAGGGCGTCTGACAGAGGATGACTGGTTCAAGCTGATGGGCGAAGTTCGTTCCGGAGCGATGGACGATGCCCTCAGTCGGGTACCGGCGGAGTATCGCGAGCTGGTGCGCAAGTATTTCCGTGAACTATCGCGACAGGAGGACTGATTGTGCAGCGCAACCTTTTCAGACATAAAACTTTGCGTACTGGTTGTCTGGCTCTGATCCTCTGCGCAGTGGTTTCCGGGCCTGTTTTCGCTCAACTGGAAGTGCCTGAACTGCGTGAACGGGTTGACCGTGCCATCGAACGAGGACTCGAGTATCTCTCGGAAAACCAGTTGGCCACCGGTAACTATCCCGGCAACCATGGTGAAACTGCCGCGATTCCCGCCCTGGCCGGGATGGCTTTTCTGTCGGTCGGGATCGTGCCGGGGGAGGGCAAGTACGGTGAAAATGTCAATCGTATCATCGATTATGTTCTCAGTATTGCCGATGAGCGCTCTTACCTGGGGGTCAAGGGTAACGGACGCATGTATGCCCACAGCATTGCGACGCTTTTCCTGTCGGAAGTTTCCGGTATGGTCGATGCGCGACGTCAGGAGAAAATCGATGCTGTCCTGCCGGGTGCCACCAGGATCCTGCTGGATGCGCAGGCGGTGAAAAAGATCGAGCGTCATCGGGGGGGCTGGCGCTATGAGCCCCATTCAAAAGACAGTGACATGTCTTGCAGTGGCTGGGCTCTGATGTCGCTGCGTTCGGCACGACTCAATGGTGCCGCTGTGCCAATTGAGGCCATTAATTCCGCCGTGGAATATGTCAAGCGCCATCATGATAAAGACCAGGGCAGTTTCGGCTATCAGGATGGCAAAAGAAATGCTGAGACCCTGAGTGGAGCAGGGATACTGTGCCTGGAGTTGTGCGGCGAGCATAACGATCCTGCCAGCCTGCGGGCGGCCCGCTACCTGTCGCAGAAGTATAAAAACCTGGTTCGCAATCACCGGGGTATTTACGGTGTTTACTATACTTCTCAAGGGCTTTTCCAGATCGGCGGCGAGCATTGGCGCAACTTTGCCGAATGGATGTACGAGACCTGGATTCCGCGTCAGCATCCCGATGGTTCCTGGAACAAGGGTGAGGAGAACAGCGTGCCTTACCAGACAGCGATGGTGATTCTGGCTTTTACGGTTCCTTATCGCCAGTTGCCGATTTACCAGCGTGACGAAACCGTGGATGAGGATTGAGAGCTGCAGGCAGGTGCATGCCTGTGAGCCGGTAGTCCTGTGAGCTCGCAAATCTCCCGGTCGGAGAACTGATCATGGGAAAGTTTTTATTTAAGTCGCGGGTGTGTCTGCAGGGCTGGCTGGTCCTCGGATTCTGTGTCCTGCTTACGAACCTGTTGCCGGCACAACTGGAAGAGACGATGCTGCGCGATCAGGTGGAGCGTGCCGTTGAACGGGGACTCGAGTATCTTTCTGCAAAGCAGTTGCCCAACGGCAGTTATCCCGGTCATTACGGCGAGACTGCCGCTATCCCGGCTTTGGCCGGCATGGCTTTTCTATCGGCCGGAATTGTGCCTGGGGAGGGTGTTTTCGGTGAAAATATCAACCGGGCGATCGACTATATCCTGAGTATTACGAATGCCGTCTGTTATCTGGGAGAGAAGGGAAACGGCCGGATGTATGCCCACAGCATTGCCACTCTGTTTCTTTCGGAAGTTTCCGGCATGGTTGACCAGCATCGCCAACAGCGGATTGACGCCGTCCTGCCACGGGCAACCAAAATCA
>CAZMGQ010000480.1:0-1972 GCA_964565855.1 uncultured Lentisphaerales bacterium
GCGGACGGTACTGCGCGGTGCTGGCGGGGTCTGGAAACGGGCTGCCAGACTGTGGCTGGCGACGGTGCGGCGCAGGATCAGCTCGTCCTCAAGCTGTTGTTCCAGCACCCGGCTGGAATTGAAGAGACGGTGCAGGGCGACGGTTGCCGGCAGTAGAACCACGGCCACGAGTGTGAGGGCTATCATGGTTTCGGCCAGGGAGAAAGCGGCGCGATTCGCGGTGCGATGCCGGGCTCTAAGTTGTGAAAGATTTTGCCCCATCATGCACACCTCTTTGCAATGCGGTTCGTGAGGACACTCACCCTCCAAGAAATGCTCGTCCGTCGAATGTCTCCATGAGCCGTTGGAGCAAATGGAAGCGCATGTTGTCGAAAAAATAAATCGCCAACTCCCACAGTTTTGGGGTGCAGCATGGCCTAGTCCTCCTCGCAGGGCTGACCGGGACGCTGGATCTGACCGGCGCGGCAGGCGCGGAAGAATGAAACCAGTTGCGAGCGGCAACGTTCGGCGAGAATGCCCGGGACAACCTCCGGCTGGTGGTTGAGGGCGGGGTTGCTGAGGATACCGAAGAGAGATTCGCCGCCGCGCTTGGGGTCATCCACGCCATAGACCACGAGGGGGATACGGGCGAGGACGATGGCGCCGGCACACATAGCGCAGGGTTCTTTGGTGACGAAGAGGATCGTGTCTTCGAGTCGCCAGTCCTGCAGTGAGGCGGCTGCCTGGGTGATGGCCAGGATTTCGGCATGGGCTGTGGGATCCTTGAGAGACTCGGTCTGGTTATGGGCGCGTCCGAGGAGCCGCGAGAGGGAGGGGTGCGTCAGCAGTCCATCGGCCGGGGGCGGTCGCAGGATGACGCAGCCGGTGGGAACTTCGCCCAGTTGCCAGGCCTTGTCAGCCTCGCGCAGTGCCAGTTCCATACCGTATTCATAGAGTCCGGTTGTCAATCCCAGTCCTCGTGCGGTTCCCGGAAGAGCGGACGGTGCAACATGCGTTCGTACATGGAGATGTAAGACTGGGCACAGACGGAGTGGTTGAAGCGGGCCTTGCTTTCCTGCATTACGCGGGTGATGATCGTGTGACGATCGTCGGAGGGGCGGGTCTGAAACTCCATCGCCTGTTCGATCGCCCAGAGGAGTGCGCCGGGGTTGTGATCGCGGAAGACGAAACCGTTGCCGGTCTTTTTGTCGAAATCAAGATGTTCGATAGTGTCGTGCAGGCCGCCGGTATCGTGGACGATCGGGAGAGAGCCGTAGATGGCGGCCACCATCTGGGACAGACCACAGGGCTCGAAGAGCGAGGGCATGAGCATGAAGTCGGAAGCTGCGAAGGCGAGGCGGGAGAGTCCTTCATCGAAGTCGCAGACGGCGACCCGGTTGTGGATGCCGTGGAAATTGGTGATGTCGTGAAAGACACGCTGGTAGTTGCCGTTGGCGACGAAAACCACCTGGAGATTACGGTCCCACCAGGTATCGATGATACGGTAGAGGATTTCGCTGAGGAGCTGACACCCCTTCTGGACCGGGTCGAGACGTGAGGGCCAGAAAAAGATGGCGGCATTGTCGTCGCGGTCTAGCGAAAGTCGTTCCTGCAGGGCACGTTTGGCGGCCAGTTTGCCTGCGACATGGGTTTCGGGGTTGTAGTGCAGCGGCAGGGCTTCGTCAGTGATGGGGTTGTAGCTTTCGTCGGGGGCGTTGAGGATGCCCTCGGCACAGCCGGCCCAGAACTTGCCGGCCATTTCGCTGCGGATGGCAGGCGGCACGAAAGGGTGCTGGCCGTTGACCACCTCGCGCAGGAAGGTGGGGCTGACGGTATTGATATAGTGGGCTCCGAAGATGCCGCTGGCCAGCAGGTCGACCAGATTGCCGGAGCGAGTTTCCTCGTAATATTGGGGCGGTCGGACGTAATAGAGATTGCGCCAGAACTCGGCAGCGTCGATGCCGGCGTTTTCGATACGTTCGAGCGTGACCTC
>CAZMGQ010000481.1:0-1970 GCA_964565855.1 uncultured Lentisphaerales bacterium
GGGGGACCCCAGTCCCTGTGACAGGGCCCAGCCCAGGCCGCCGAGCACGCCGCTCACCAGAAAAATCCGCCAGAAGTGCCGCGTGCCGAGCAAATGCTCCACCACCCGCCCCATGACCAGCAGGCCGATCGCATTCAGCAGCAGGTGCATCAGGGAGCCATGCAGGAACATGTAAGTCACCGGCGACCAGAAGAAGCCCATCCGCAAGCCGTGCCCATGAATGGCAAACAGAGTCGTCAGGGGATCGAGGATCAGCAGCAGGTTCTCGCCATCGGGCGAGATACGCAGCGTCTGCAGACCAGCACGGTCAACAACCTGCTGGATTGCAAAAGCCAGCAGGCAGAGACCCAGCGCTATCCGTACGCCGCTGCCCAGCGACAGCCAGTAACGTCCCACCGGGGTATTTCTAAAGTTCCATTTCATGTCAGGGCGGAATTATAGCGCAGGATCGGTAAAACGTGAACCCCGGAACCAGGACTCACTTATCTGCTGACCCGGCTCCAGAGATAGTCGTGCAGATTTACAAAGGTATCCCGCAGCGTTGCGAATGTTTCCGTCAGATCGGCCCCCCAGAGCTGGCCGAACTGGCGCAGGGTCAGGGGTGTTGCGGCTACCAGGCCCAGTGCCAGTACGAGCAGATTTAGACTGATAATCAGGCCGTAGGAAAAAATATAGCCGCAACGTTCGAGGTCGGTCTGATGTTGCAGAAGGCTGGTGATCGTAAAACAGAAGTGGAATCCCCAGGTCATCCCGATCAGTGCCAGAGTTGCAATCTCCATTCCCTGCAGCGGCCAGATCAGCAACAGAAGTGCTGTCAGCACTATTGCGACTGCCGTATAGAGCGGGAAGAAGTAAGGTGCCAGCAGCACCAGCGAACGTGGATGCTCGATCTGGATGCTGCCATGATCGGTCCCGATTTTGAGATTGCGTACTTTTATACCGTGCAGCCAGGCGAAAATGGCGTGAGTGAACTCGTGTGCAAAGATGTAGGCCGTTGTCGGGCGCGGCAGCAGCAGAAAAGCCAGGGCAAAAAGCCCGGCTCCCGCCAGAAAGGCAAAGATGCCGGCATCCAGGCTGAGCACCGTCAAGCGGTTGGTCTCGGCCGTTGCCGCCCGGAGCAGGGTACGGCCCAGCGCGATTGATACCGGCACCAGCAGGAGGCCGAAGGCCATGCGCAAGGTCTGTCGCCAGCGCGATCCCTCAGCCGGCCACAGCAAAGGCCGGCGGTGCCGGGTTGCGGGCTTTTTCCGGTCACGAGCCATAAATAAATATCAGAGACTCAATGTCTGAAAGAGCGTTGTCCGGTAAATACCATGCTTGCGCCCGCCTCGTTGCAGGCTGCGATCACATCATAATCACGCATGGCTCCGCCGGGTTGTACGACAGCGGTGACGCCTTCCCTCAGACCGACCGCAATGCCGTCGCGAAACGGGAAAAAGGCATCCGAGACCATGCAGGCTCCGATCAGACCGCCTTTGCGTTCGGCCACTTCTTCGTCCAGCTCCGCCTTTTTGGCGGCGTCGTCAAACTCATTGTAGGATTTTCCGTAGCGTTTCCAGCAGAGCCAGTCGGTCAGCTTGCGGTAGGCTTTGTCACGTGCAATTTCGGCCACCCCCACGCGGTCCTGTTCGCCTGTGCCGATGCCGACTGTAGCACCATCCTTGACGTAGATGACCGAGTTGCTGGTGACGCCGGCTTCGACCAGCCAGCCGAAGAGCAGGTCGTCCAGCTCCCGGGCTGTCGGCTGACGCTCCACCCGCCAGGTCTGACCACCATGCTCCGCCACGGCGGGCAGAAACTGCCCCACTGAGCGGACCTCAGGTACAAATGACCACTGGGCGATCAGGCCGCCATCGATCAGCGATTTGAAGTCCACAAACCGCTGTCCGGCATAGCTGGCCAGTTTGTCGATCCGGCCGATACGCATCACGCGCAGGTTCTTTCTAGCTGCAAAAATTTCCATCACCCCC
>CAZMGQ010000482.1:0-1968 GCA_964565855.1 uncultured Lentisphaerales bacterium
CGCCCCGCCGCCGAATTTGACGATCAGGGTTTTGACAAACCAGCCCAGCATGAAGGAGCCCCAGACGGTATAGCAGGGATAGGTTCCCCAGACCATCAGCAAAACCGGGTGCAGCGGAAAGCGTGCAAAGCGGAAGCGCAGCAGCGACATCAGCAGGACGACAGCCGCCGAGACCAGGATCCAGCCCCAGGCACCCGGCTCCGACTCGATCAGGCTCAGCCGGGCGAAGCCGCGGGCTTCGAAACTGGCTTCGAGCGTACCCTGGTCTGCCATCGTGCCCATCGCCCTGGCGGCATCCTGAAAGTGCATCTGCGGAAAACGTGTCGCGGCGGTCTGGTCGGCCATTGGGCCCAGGTTGTAGAGGGTCCAGTGTTCGGCAACGAAAGCCACCGCCACGGCGGCCACGATCACCACCAGCACCAGGCCGAAGATGCGCTGCATCGGCAGTCGGGCCGATTCCGCCAGGCGTGTGCCGGTGGCGACGTAAGGCATGAGGCATTCGCGCGGGTCGATACAGAGGGCGTTGGTGACCCAGAGGAGCAGCACCATTGTGCCGGGGCCGATGAAGGTCGGACCGAAGAGGGAGATCAGCATCCGACCCGGCCACCATTCGGCTGCTATAAAGGGAATGCCGGTCTCGCAGACGATCCGTGTCAGCACCAGAAAGAGCAGTAGCAGCAGCAGCGCATAGAAGAATGCCATGATAAAGGATGAGCCCATGGCTACGAGCACCGCGATAAAGCCGGCCGTCGAGGCGATCAGCACCCGTGCCGCCAGTACGCCCATTTTATCGTCGGCAATCGCACCGCTGCGGGGTGTCAGTTTGCCGCGACTCCGGGCCAGATGTCCCAGCCCGATCGCTTTGGCAAGTATCGCACCGTAATAATTACGGCCGGTATAGAGCAGCACCAGCGCATAACTGAAATAGGCACCGCCCCTCATCAGCGAAAGCTGTTCGCCGGTTATCGGAGTTCCGGTAATCTGATAGTACCAGACGCCCACGACTACCAGCAGCAGCGTCGAAAGACCCATCGAAAGGCTGATTTCGCTGCTGACAAAGTAAGCCAGGCCGACGACGCAAAAGTAAATCGTGTGGGCCGAGAGAGCCCACCAGGTAGGCCCCTTGGTGATGATGGGGATTTTGCGATTGAGCGGTACCCACCAGCCGCGTAAGGCCGGCAGCATTTCCCGCAGACCCGGAAAGCTGTCGGGGTGCCAGCGGGCGACATATTCGACCATGTAGAGCGAGAAAAGCGGCACAAAACCGAACCAGAAGAGGCGGTTGGTGAAGAGGTCCGGGATGCCGCGCCGGCCATCGCGCCTTTCGCAGAATCCGAATGCCACCTGGGCGATCGGGTAGCTCAACTGTTCGTGTAACGACCACTGGCGGTGTACCAGAAAGGCCAGGGCGGCGCAGAAAATCGCACAGAGCAGTACCAGTGGCCCCCAGTAGAGCATCGGCAGGAGCCAGGCCCGGAAGGGGATTCCTCCCAGCCCGACCAGCGAGCTGCCCGATGAGAGGCCGGTGAAAAATCCGCGATATACCGTCTCGTCGAGCTGCAGTACGCCGGCACTGTCGTAGTAGGGCGTCGGCTGGGGGAAGAGAGACGGCTTCACCAGCTCGGTCAGCAGGCCGAATTTTTCCCACTCAGGCCGACCACCGGTGGACATGTGGTACCAGGGCATGATGATGCCGCGGTGAAAATAGCGGAAGAGACCCGAAGTGGGCGCAAAACAGGAGACCAGACAAACGATCATGACCACCGTAAGCTCGCGTGTATTCAGTGCCAGACTCTGCCGCACCCGCATGGCCAGGGCATTCCAGCCCAGACCGAGCAGGAAGACATAGGCGAAAGCCGCCACGGGCAGGTGGTTGCCGACGACCAGCGTACTGCCGAACATGCGTTCGTCGTGGAACCCGGCGGTGCCGGCAATCAGCAGCACGCCGATAATGCTGAACAGGATCGA
>CAZMGQ010000483.1:0-1933 GCA_964565855.1 uncultured Lentisphaerales bacterium
TAGATGCCCGGAACGATGGCCGCGAGATTGCCCGACGGCGGGGTGGTCTGGACACCGCCGGACCGATAGCCTTCGGCAAAGCGGAAATAGGCCATCTTCATGGGATCGAACTTGTACTGGACACCCGCTTCCCAGGAAAAATTCTTGAACTTGGCGATGTTGCGCGTTCCCGGCTGATCATAGGGCGGGTCGGGGTCATATTCCATGACCGGCGCCTGGAGGGAGGTCCAGGATGTATGATCCTTCTTGTCCCAGCTCTGCCGTCCGCCCAGCGACACGTTCAACTGGTCGGTGATGTTGAAGATGGCGTGACCGAACAGGGCATAGCTCTTGACGATCTGATGCGCCTTCTGGTTGCTCTGGAGCATGCTGCCTTCCGGGAAGGTGCCGGCCGGCATGCCGAACGCTTCGTCCAGATAGTTCTGGTACAGGTTGATCTGGTCAAAGAAATCCGTGCGGTTCCGCGAGAAATAGCCGCCGATCACCCAGTCCAGCCGGTCGTCGAAGGTGAGAAAACCATTTTTGGCCGACGACAGGCGCAGTTCCTGGCTGAACTGGGCGATGTCGCCGTTCAGATAGTTGCTCAGCCAGTCGAAGCCGACGCGCGCCGCATCGTCGCCCGGAATGTCGAACTTGCGGCTCTGATAGCCCGTCACCGACGTGATGGTGAACTGATCCAGATGGATGTCCAGATTGGACGTGATGTTCCAGTTGCGGACCCGTTCGTCATTATCCTTGGGGCTGGCATAGACATATTTCTCGCTCAGCGGCGGAATGGGAGAGCAGATGTTCGCGATGACGCAGATTGCCTGCGGATAGGCGAAGGGTGGCGCAACCACCGTGTCGGCGCCGCTGCGCAGCACGACCGGCGGCGAATCGTCGGCATAATAGGTGCCGTTCACATACCAGTCGACGCGCTCCGTCGGCTTGAACAGCATGCCGAGGCGGATCGACTGGTTGCTGATGCCGCCCGATCCCTTTTTCCTGGTGATGACGTTGTACGTCCAGTTTTCCATATATTTCTTGCTGGCGTTGATATTGAACGCCAGCACGTCGTCGATCACCGGAATATTGACCAGGGCGCGCGCTTCAATACGGTTGAAACGGCCATAGTCGAACTGGAACCTGCCGCCCCAACCGTCCATGTGCGGACGGATCGTGGTGACGTTCACGACGCCGGTGGGCGCGTTCTTGCCGAACAGCGTGCCCTGTGGGCCGCGCAGCACTTCGACCCGTTCGGCGGAAAACAAATCGACGTTACTGCTGGTGACGGACGAAATGACGATGCCGTCGACGATGACGGGAATGGCCGATTCCTGGGTCGGATCGACCTGGCCCGAACCGAAGCCGCGCAGATAGAGCGATAATTGTTCGGGCGAACCGCCACCGGCAATATTGGTCATCTGCAGGTTGGGAACAAGTTTGCCGACGTCGACCAACTGCGTCACCTGGCTGCGCTCCAGCAGCTTCTGGTTGATCGAGGAAATGGCGACCGGCGTGGTCTGCACGGTTTCCTCGCGGCGGCGCGCGCCGGTGACGACGATCTCGTTCAGGATGTTGCCGTCCAGGCGGGCCGCGATCGATCCGTCATTCTGGGCGGTATCCTGCGCCTGGGCAACCGGCAGGGAGAATATTGTCAGTGTGGTGAAGGCGCACGTTGAAAGCGCGCGACGAATGGATGTCTTTCGCATATCCCCTCCCATTGCTTCCGGCTTGGCCGGGATGTGATTGTCCGAGAATTGGCATCAAGCTCGGTCAGGTGGATCGAGCCACCCTGCGCCGGTTATAGACCTGCATTAATGCCTGTCCATTAGTGGGCGGGGCGCCCCTGTGCCTGCATGTGCATCAAAATTGCCGTTGGATGAACAAAGTGCCTGTATCCGCCGACCCGTGCTAAAAATGTCACATCCGGCGTGGCGCCGCTGGTTGCTAT
>CAZMGQ010000484.1:0-1924 GCA_964565855.1 uncultured Lentisphaerales bacterium
TTCGTTTGATAATCCGGCTGGCACTGCCACGTGCCCGGGGCCGGAAACGGCGCATGGATGGGCCTTCATCGAAGACCGCCAGCTTGACACGGAGTGTATCCACGTCGAGCCGTTCGTTATTTTGCGCATTGGCGATCGCTGACTTGAGCGTTTTGCCCAACAGCGTGGCGGCCTTGCGCGGGCTGAATTCGGTCATCCGCAGTGCTTCATGCACACTCTTGCCCTGAATGGCACGGGCAAAGTCACGTCCCTTTCTGGGGGAGATGCGGACATTCCGGGTAATGGCTTTAACTTCCATGGTTTCCCCGTCGGTTTACTTGCTGACTCTGTCACCGGTGGTTCCATGCCTGCGGAATGTGCGCGTCGGTGCAAATTCTCCCAGGCGGTGTCCCACCATGTTTTCGGTAATAAAAATTGGCATATGCTGCTTGCCGTTGTGGATCGCGATCGTATGTCCGACAAACTCGGGTATGATCATCGAGCGGCGCGACCAGGTTCTGATCGGCTGCTTGCGACCGCCACGATTCATGGCCTCAACTTTTTTGAGCAGTGAGGCGTCGACAAACGGCCCCTTCTTAATTGAACGTGCCATAGCTTACTTTCTCCGTTTCACAATCAGGCGGTTAGAGTTTTTGTGGCGCTTGCGTGTCTTGCCACCCTTGGCTAGTTTGCCCCAGGGCGAAACCGGATGTCCACCGCCGGAGGTACGGCCTTCGCCACCACCCATCGGGTGATCGATCGGGTTCATCGCCACACCACGTACGGTCGGGCGGATGCCCAGCCAGCGTTTGCGGCCGGCCTTGCCGAGGTCGAGCGACCCGGCGTCGGCGTTGCCGACTTCGCCGATAGTGGCCATGCACTTCAGCAGGAAGCGCCGCATCTCGCCCGAAGGCATCTTGAGGGTCACGTAGTTTTCGTCACGTGCCATCACCTGAGCCGCATTGCCGGCCGAACGTGCCAGCTTGCCGCCGCGTCCCGGCACGAGTTCAACATTGTGAACATACATGCCGATGGGGATCTTGCCGAGCGGCAGGCAGTTGCCCACCGAGGGTTCGGCATCGTCACCGGCCAAAATCGCCGTCCCGACAGTAAGTCCCTCAGGTGCGAGGATGTAGCGCTTTTCGCCGTCGGCATATTCGAGCAGGGCAATGTTGGCGGTACGGTTGGGATCGTACTCGATCGCCAGAACCCGTGCGGCCATATCGCGCTTGTCACGACGGAAGTCGATCATGCGGTAGCGGCGCTTGTGCCCGCCACCCCGGTGACGGATTGTAATACGTCCGGCCGAGTTGCGGCCGGCTTTACGGCGCTTGGCTTTGGTCAGGCCCTTTTCCGGCTTGGTCTTGGTGATCTCCTCGAAGGAGGAAACCTTTGCGAAGCGCCGGCTGGGCGTATAAGGTCTGTAAGATTTAATTCCCATGGTAATCTCCGGTTGCGGCGACAATCAGATGATGTCGATCCGGTCGCCCTCCTTGAGAGTCACGATCGCACGCTTCCAGTCGGGCTTGTTCACAATGCGGCGGTTGCGCAGCATGTGGCTTTTACCCTTGTAACGCTGTGTATTGACTGCCAGCACCGTGACGTTGAAAAACTTTTCCACCGCCTGCTTGATCTCGATCTTGTTGGCATCGCGGTCAACCTCGATCAGGTACTTGTTGCGCACGCTGAGATCGGTACCCTTCTCGGTAATCTGGACGCCTTTGATAATTTGGCTGATATGCTTCATTTCGCTTCCTCCGTGGGCTTGCCCTGGAGACGCCCGGCCAGCACTTCCCAGGCGGGACGTGCGACGATGATCAACGGATAGCGGACGAGGTGATAGACTCCGACATCGCGGGCGGCCAGCACTTCGACACGCGGCAGATTGCGCGCGGCGAGATTGAAGACCGGGTCCACACCGTGGGTGACGACCAGACAACGGTCA
>CAZMGQ010000485.1:0-1913 GCA_964565855.1 uncultured Lentisphaerales bacterium
TGCGCGGTTACGAACAGGGCAACGAGTTCGACAACTCCTATCCTCAGTTCGGACTCTATGCCCTGGAGGACAACTTTCTAGCCAAGACCACTTACGATGTCACCGTGTGGGTCGAGCGTCATGGTTTCGAAGCCGTGCCGCTCTTTGCCTACGACACACCGGGACAGCCCGTGGGAGTACCGGTCGCAGCCGACAAGCCCGCTCCCAACGTCATCCTGCCCTATCGCCTGCTGGCCCAGGCGGCCGGACTGGGCGAAACCGGTTTGAGCGGACTCTTCCTGACTCCTGAATTCGGGCCGCGGCAACGCTTCGCCATCCTGGTCAGCGATGCCGAACTCAAAGCTGATGAACCGTTCAAGCCCTACATCTGTAAAGACTGTAACGCCTGTGTCGCCGGCTGTCCGCTGGAGGCGCTCGACGATTCGCAGAGCCAACCCTACGGTCTCGCCGGCTACGAGAGTCCGGTGGCGGCACGTGACAACTCACTCTGTCTCCGCTGTCGCAACGGGGCCATCCAGACCAATGAGGGGCGCTTCAACACGGTTGACCGGATGGCGGCCGCCTGCAACCGCGCCTGTATTGCTGCCCTCGAAGAACGTGGCATCCTCAAGGAGCAGTTTGCCACCCCCTTCCGACAGACCGCCGTCTGGCAACGTGACTTTTTCGGCAATCCGGTTTCCAGCGAAGCCAGGTAAAGGAGATTTCAATGAACAGAACAGAACTTACAGCTCAAATGATCAAGGAACTGGCACACAAGATCGGTGCCGGTGGCGGGGAAGTCGAGGTCATCGGCATTGCCCCGATCTCGCGTTTTGCCAACGCCCCCGAACGGACACACCCCAAGAACATCTTCCCCGACTGTCAGTCGGTCATCTCGATCGTCCAGCCGATTCCGCGCAGCACCTACCGTGGCATCACCGAGGGCACACACTGGAACAACTACACCTACTATGCCTACAACCGCCTCAACACGGTTTTCCGGCCGATGCTGACGGATGAGATTTCCCGCTTCATCGAGGATCGCGGCTACGAAGCCGTGCCGGTGTATCCCGGCGTGATCGAGTCGTACCGCGAAAACCCCGATCCGGTGCCGGGACGTCCCGCGTCCGAAGTCAATATCCATGTCCGCATTGCGGCCGTGGCCTGTGGACTCGGCGAAATCGGCTGGTCGAAAGTTTTTCTCCATCCGGTCTATGGACCGCGCGTGCGCATCGGCACCATCCTGACCGATGCCGTGCTGGAGGCTGACCCCCTGATCAAGCCCGGTACAATCTGCAAGCGCTGCATGCGTTGTGTGCCGAATTGTCCGGGCAATGCCATTCCGCCACATAATGGGCCGAAGATCACGATCAAGATCGACGATCAGGAATACTCCTGGGGCGATGTACACATGGGACGCTGCACGGCCACGCACCATGGCATCAACTACAAGGTTTCACCCTTCCTCAAAAAGTACTTCCCCGGCTTCAACCTCGACGTCACACAGACGACTATGTCGGAGGAGCTGGCCTACAAAATGACCCATGCTCTGGGTCTCGCCACCTGGGGACGGCCGAACACCGAGTTCTCCGGTACTCAGGCCTATCCCTTTATCAAACAGATCTCCGCCCATTGTGGTTATCTGGCTCTCTGTGGCGCCAAGGGCTGTATCCGTTCCTGTATGGAGTTTCAGGAGGAGTACCACAATATCGAGCAGGACAGCTTTGCGACGCCGGTCTTCCCCGACAAACCCTGGGAACTTCCGCCACCCGAGGCCGACGAAACCGGAGGCATCGCCGAGAAAAAACTGCTGACAGAAGTCTTTCAGGACCCTGACACTGACGCGGGTGAATGGTAGAAGGGGTGAAATAGCTGTGGCAGAGTCTCTACTCTGCCACAGAAAACCGGGAGGGACGACTGCCACGTCGTCCTGG
>CAZMGQ010000486.1:0-1910 GCA_964565855.1 uncultured Lentisphaerales bacterium
AGCAGTGAGTACCGTTACCGTAGTTGGTCACGATATGTGTTCCCGACCCCGGGACAAGGGCATTCATGCTCCAGGCCGGATTGCCACTGCCGTTGCCGGTTTCGTTGGCCTGTTGAAAGTTGAGTAGACGCCCGCCGGCCGCAGCGAAGGGGGCGACAAAACCGATATAGTTTTCACCACCATAGTTCTGGGAAACAGCGCTCAGAGCAACTACAGCTTTGACCGATGAGGGATACTCAATTGCCTGGCGCAGTGCGATACCGCCACCCTGGCTCAGGCCGGTCAGAAACAGTTCGCCGATCCGATACTGGTCTTCCAGAATGTCGATCACCCGCCGCACAGTCCAGTAGGCCGGCCAGTTCGAGGGCGGCTGGGCGTGCATCACGATAAAGTCCACCTCGCCCACCTTGCCGTCCCAGCCACCACGCTCCAGATAAGCACCCGGCCCCATCTGCAGCATTTTGTTCACATCGGTGCCGTTTTCGCCGAGACCGTTGAAGAAGAGAATCGTCGGCCACTTTTTATCCGGCAGGGCTTCGTAGTTTTCCGGCAGGTGTACATAGACATTCCAGTCGGTACTCTCCGGCCTGACCTGGATCACGACTCCTTTATCAAGAGCGCAGACACTACTCGCAAACATTAGTGCCAGACAGCCGGCAAAAAGAACATTCAGAAACGGGCGGTTTTTCACGTAAAAAATCTCCTCTGTCTGGCACGACCGGCGCTTTACGGGCGCAACTACAGTCCTGCCCAGGTACATCTCATGTCTTCCATTCCTATATATCAGACTTACCGGATTGCGGCAAGATTATGAATTTTGCATCAACAAAATTGAAGATACAGGCCGTTTATGGCATGATAGACGCCTCTGTTTGCGAAAGGCCTTCCGGCTGGCATCGGAACTGCCAGGCCGGCCTTCCATTTTTCCCTCAACACTCTGCATCCCCGGGAACTGAACAATGAGTAAAACGCTTTCGGTCGTCGGCAATGATTTTGTGCAAAACGGGCAACCCATTCAGATTTTGAGTGGTGCCATCCACTACTTCCGTGTCGTACCGCAGTACTGGGAGGACAGGCTGATCAAGCTGAAGGCCATGGGGCTCAATACGGTCGAAACGTATGTGGCCTGGAATCTGCACGAGCCGCGCCCGGGACGCTTCAACTTCAAGGAAGGCCTCGATCTGGCAGAGTTTGTGCGGCTGGCCGGGGAGTTGGATCTGAACGTGATCGTCCGCCCCGGTCCCTATATCTGTGCCGAATGGTCGCTGGGAGGTCTGCCCGCCTGGTTACTGCGCGATCCGGACATGCGGCTGCGCTGTGCCAACAAGCCTTTCCTGAAGGCGGTCGACCGCTTTTTTGACGCGCTGCTGGCACCGTTGGCGCCATTGATGGCATCACAGGGAGGGCCGATCGTGGCGATCCAGGTGGAGAATGAATATGGCAGTTACGGCAACGACAAGGAGTATCTACGTCATCTGGCCGATGGTATTGTACAGCGGGTCGGCCAAGCGCTGCTCTTCACCTCCGATGGCCCGAACGACCGCATGTTGGAGGGAGGCACCCTGCCCGATATCCTCAAGGTGGTCAACTTCGGCTCACGTACCACGGAGGCCTTTGCCAAGCTGCGCGAACATCAGCCCGAGGGGCCGCTGATGTGTGGCGAATTCTGGTGTGGCTGGTTCGACCACTGGAGTGAAAACCAGATTCATCATACCCGCAGCGCAGAGAGTGTGGCCGCAGAGCTGGACTCGATGCTGCAGGCCAATGGCTCGGTCAACTTCTTCATGTTTCATGGCGGCACCAACTTCGGTTTCATGGCCGGGGCCAACCATGGCAAGCAGGGACTCGAAGCCGACGTGACGAGCTACGACTACGATGCGCCCCTGACCGAATGGGGCGAACCGACGGCC
>CAZMGQ010000487.1:0-1909 GCA_964565855.1 uncultured Lentisphaerales bacterium
AATCTCATCCAGTGTGCTATATGTTAAGCGTTGGACCTTAGCAATAATGGAATTCAGTTCATCGAACCCTGTAAATGTGCCGATCGCGCCGAAGTCTGAGTTGGCATTACGATAAACAACAACAATTCCACCCATGATATTAGTTTCAGGGAACACATCAGAGGAGCGTTGTGCGTAAAACTCAACCTTTAGATGCTTGTCGTTAAGCATCTTGTCATTCCAGGTTTTGTTGGTTCCACCAGCATTGAAGAGAAATCTGGCAGGAGATATGAGGCAGTACTTATTAGCAGCTTGCTCAGCCAAGTCGTAAAAATACTGGTAAATGGGAAGGTCTTTTGTGCTGGTCCCAACCGCTTTTTCCTGATAGGGCGGGTTGCCGACGACGACGTCAAATTTCATGTTCAGATCTGTTCCTTCTTTGGCTGCCGGGGTGAGGTCACGGCATTGCAGGTGTGAATGGTCGATAGCGGCGAAATTGCCGAAGATGTAGTTTCTGGCGATGCGGTAGATGATCTCTGTCGGGGCGAAGCCGTGAATCTGGTTCTCGAGGATGTGTCTGAGTCGTTCATCACCGTCGGGTATCTGGTCTGCCAGTCCCCTGTAGAGACGCTTTACGATCTCGGTCAGGTAGAGGCCGGATTTGACGTAGAGATCGGCAAAGGTTTTGTTCGGATCGCTGAAGAGGCCGGGGCTCTCTTCTTCCAGGCCGTCGATCATCAGCTCGACTACCCACTTGGGTGTGAAGATCTGGTTGGTCTCCTGGGGCGGGATATAGTCGAAGATGTCTTCGGTCTGGCTCTCGTCGAAATAGTCGGCCAGTTCCTCGCGTTTGCGCAGAAACTCCTGGACCGACTCGTTGAAGACGACGGAGTTGAAGAAGTTGTATTCATCGCGCAGGAGGCGGAACTGGTCGAGCGTGATGCCTGTGACCTCGTGGAAAACCTCGTCCTTGATATGTTTGTCGAAGTTTTCGAGCGTCGTCTCCAGTTCGCCATAGGCCATCAGGAAAGAGGGAATGGTA
Organism: uncultured Lentisphaerales bacterium; assembly: GCA_964565855.1. Classification (GTDB taxonomy): domain Bacteria; phylum Verrucomicrobiota; class Kiritimatiellia; order RFP12; family JAZUKQ01; genus CAZMGQ01. Next base: position 1,022 of record CAZMGQ010000487.1, read on the forward strand.
CGGGCGAAGCCGCGCAGCCGGGAGCGGACATCGTCCTCGCTGGTGTTCTTTTTGCGCTCTTCGGCCTGTCGGAGAATCCCCTCCGTGACCTGCTGCGCTGCTTCCGGGACTCTGGTTTCGATGATGGTGCTTACAGCTTCCTGAGCATCGGCCTGAATGTCCTGCTTTTTAGCCTCAAACCTTTCTTGGGCGGCAGCCAAGGCAATCGGGTCGTTCGCACTCTCCTTTTCAACTTCCTCAAGTTCAACTTGGGCGAGATTGGTCTGGATCTCGGCATGCTTTGTTATATCTTCAACTTCGCGTGCCACTACATCGGCACTGTTTTTAACGATGCGGTTGGTCTGTGCCACAGTGACGCCCGAATCATGGGCAAGATCTTTGGCGGGTTCCAGAACTCTGTCGACGAAGGTTTTTACAACCGTTGCAGCCAATCTGGAGTCGCCAGTGCCGAAAGCTTCCTCGATGGTGTTTGTGATGGTTTCGTAAATCTTGGGTCCGAATCGGGCATCGGTGGCAGCGACGACAGCTACGGGCGATACGACAGGCTCGCCATCTTCATCCACCTGCACGCCCTGTGTATCGATCGGGCGGCTGGTGGTGCCGGGTGTAACCCTGCCGGGGGCAACGGGATTGAGGTTTTCGAGAATTGCGCGAGCTTCCTCCGAGGCGAAGATACCGGCAATATTCTGGAAGAGCAGGTTCGACATGAAGCCGCGCCGGACAACCTCCCGCGCCTTGATGGTGCGTGGAATCGTGAGCACCTGTCGCACATCCAGCTCGACCATCCGGCCGGTGTCGTCTTCGGCGATGACGGGGAAGAAGTTGAGCAGTTCACCGATGTTTTCTTTGCGCTCGGCTGATGTGCCGCCACCGGCGGCGGTGTTGCCT
>CAZMGQ010000488.1:0-1907 GCA_964565855.1 uncultured Lentisphaerales bacterium
TATGACCCTGAGCTGGCCAAGGAACTGCTGGCTGAGGCCGGTTATCCCGACGGACGCGACCCCACCACGGGCCGACGTCTGACACTGAAGATCGAGCTGGGGCGCACCGATCAGGAGACACGCACCTCGACCGAGTTGCTGACCGCCTTTTTCGACCGGATAGGAATCGGCCTCGAGGCCAACTACAACAACTGGCCGGCCTTTCTGCAGAAGGTCGGTCGGCGAGAAGCCCAGCTCTTCCGGGTCGGCTGGCTGGCGGACTATCCTGATGCCGAGAATTTTCTGCAACTCTTTCACAGCAAAAATGTCTCGCCCGGCCCCAACCGCAGCAACTACGTCAACCCTAGTTTCGACGCCCTGTACGATGCTGCGGTCGGCACCACCGATGAAGAGCAGCGGCTGGAACTCTACCGTCAGATGCAGGAGATCATCCGGGAGGACTGTCCCTGGATTTTTCTCTATCATCGGCGTGATGCTGTATTGCTGCATTCCCGGGTTCGCAACTACCGCATCCATGACTTTCCCTACGGCATGGAAAAGCACCTGCGACTGCGGTGAAGAGCCGGTTTGGCGGCTCACTACAGGTTGGCCCTCCATTTGGGAAAGTATGTAGCGCAGGTATTCCTGCCTGTGTTTTCTCTCATGGACTGCGCCATGACTTTACTGAACTGACAAGAATGTCTGTTATACAATCTGCAATCCCATCCGGGTGTCCGGTGTAGTCAGTGGTTGACTTCCTGCGGCGGCAAGGGCCTGCCGCCCTCCAATTTTGAATCGATAGTTGGTTGAACTGGAAAATAACTTTCTCACGCCTTGTCACTATGCTAATATTTAATGTCAATTAACCAGACACAGGGCGGACACGTCATTATTCCTGATGCGACTTCTGACAAATGTGCAAAAGAAAGGCAGACAAATGTTGCAACTAACCTCCCGCTTGCGCCAGATTATCCCCACCTTGCTGATAGCAGGCTACAGTATGGCAGCCACAGTTTACTACGTTGACTTTGCCGATGGCTCCGATGCCAACTCAGGCACCGCCCCCGGCGAGGCTTTCAAACATGCCCCCGGCGACTCACAAGCCAAAGAAAATGCCGCCGGCGTAGAGCTTGTCGCCGGCGATGTCGTACGCTTCAAGGGCGGAGTCGTTTACTCCGGCATGGTACTGGTCAAAGTCAGCGGTGACGATGATCAGCCGATCATCTATGACGGCAATACCGATGGCAGTTATGGTACCGGACCGGCCATTATCGATGGTTCGGCACCGGTAACCGGCTGGCGTCGCTGCACCTCGGCTGACGAGGTCTATGGTAATCCCAACTGGAAAAACATCTTTATCGCCGACGTCAAAACCAACCCCAGATCCACCTGGCGCGGAGTAAACTTCTCGACCGAAGACTCCCTGCTCGCCATCGCTCAGGACCCCAAGCCTGCGGATGCCCATTTCCGCGACCGCCCTTCGGGCTTCTATAAGGTCGATCGTCGTATGGAAACGACCTTCCCCGGCAAACTTTCCTTCGAGCGCGGCTCCCGTGGCAACCGCACCACGCCCCTCGCCGGGCTGCTGACCGGCAGACCTACCGTCGTCGAACCCATCGTCGGAGGTGCCGTTTCGGTGACGTTCAACGACCCCATAACGATCAGTGCTGTCGGTATTGAGTCGGTCCGCAACCAACTTCATTTCAGCCGCTTCTCAGTCCATGGCGATGACAAAGAGCTGGTTGTGGCCGATGTCGCGGATGATGCCAAAGGCATGCTGCGGCACGATCTCGCCGAGCCTGTCACCGTCCGCAAGTTGACCTACCGTCTGCTCGCCGCCAAGGATGGCGTCACCCAGCGCTACACCCGCCTGACGCGCCTCGGGGCCTTCACGCCCGACGGTGAAAACCTGCTTGCCCAGGGGCAGC
>CAZMGQ010000489.1:0-1903 GCA_964565855.1 uncultured Lentisphaerales bacterium
AAAGCGGTCTGGCCGCGGGCGGGGAATGCTGGTACCAGTCACCCGTCTCTGGTGTCACGGTCGCCGACAGGCGTCTCACGGGCGTGATCGTCAACCCCCCCTGGGGGCGTGGCATCATCGATGCGGCAGTCGTGATTGATGCTACCGGCAATGCCGATGTTGCCGCTGCGGCCGGGGCCGAAACCTTCATTGCCAGCCAGAGGGATCTGGCTATTCAAGGCACCGGCCTGCCATCGCGTCCTCTCTCGCAGAAGACCCACAATACCGATTACACTTTTGTGGACGACTGTGACCTATACGACTCGACCCGTGCCTTTGTGGTGGCTCGCGAGCGTTTTCAGGACCAGTTCGAAATCGCGCCGATCGTCGATACCCGTGAGCGTCGCCAGATTGTGGGCGATCTGATGCTGCGGGCAGCCGATGTTTTCACCGGAGCCACCTGGCAGGACTCAATCACACTCAGCATCAGCAATTTCGACAGCCACGGCTTTACGGTTGATATCCTGTTCCAGATTCAGCCGCCCGACCGGACTGTTCTCGAAGCCTGGCTGCCGTTGCGGGCACTGCTGCCACGGGGGTTGACCGGCATTATGGTTACCGGTCTCGGGATCAGTGCCGAGCGTGATGTGATGCCGGTTCTGCGCATGCAGGCAGACATTCAGAACCATGCCTATGCCGCTGGTCTCGCCGCTGTAATGGCGCTGGAAAAACACAGCAACATCCGCCGGATTGACGTCAGGACACTGCAACGTCAGTTGGTGGAGCTGAACATTCTACCCCAAACAGTGCTGCTGCACTCCGATCCCGCCCCCCTGCCGCACAGCACCATCCGGGAGGCAGTGTCGGGTCCGCTGAATATCCACTCTGAGCTGTCCGCCCTGATCAACGAGCCGGAAAAAGCCCTCCCCCTGCTGAAAGAGCGCTTTGCCGACGAAACCGATCCGGATCTGCGCCTGCGTATCGCACGGTTGCTGGCTGTACTCGGCGATGCTGACGGCGGAGAACTGATGATTGCAACAATCGCAGACAGCGACTGGGACGAAGGCTGGAACTACCGGGGCATGCATCAGTTCGGACGCAGCACGAGCCAGCTCGACGACCTGATCATGCTGCTGGACGTCGCTCGCGTCGAACATGCCGGGCCTGTGGTGCTGGAGAAAATCCGGCAACTGGGAGACGATCCCGAACTCTCCCACATCCGTGCCGTCGCCCTCTTCTGCGAAACATTTCCCGATGCCGATTTTGCCGTTGCACTGGCCGAACTGCTGCGGAAACCCCGCCTGGCCGGCCACGTCTGGAAGAGTCTGCCAGATGAGCTGGCCGACATCCCGGAAAGCACCATCGACAATACGACCCGCAACAATGCCCTGCGCTCGCTTTATCTGGCTCGCGCCCTCTGGCGCTGCGGCGATCATGATGACCTCGCCCGCCAAGTCCTACAGCAATATGCCAACGACATCCGCGGCCACTTCGCCCGCCACGCCCGGCAAATCCTGAACGACAAGGTCTGATGGTGAAGTGGTGCTAATCAGACCGCTGGAAACGCGGAAAGACACGGAAAAAGAAAGATAGAAAATTGGTGGCACAATAAACCACCAGAAGGGAGAAGCAAGTGTCATCTTGCCCGGCGGATGATGTGACAGTCGTCCGGTCGGACATGTCGACCTCTGCCAATGCCGTAATCTGGCGATCCCTTTGCAAGATTACAGTCAATCGCCCTGCCATTATGTGATCGTACTGTAATCTGGAAGTATCTTTGCAAGATTACGGTAATACCGTACAAAAGATTATAGAAAGCTCTTCTGTGGCAGAGTCCGGACAGTGCCACACGCCGTAATCTGCCGATACTTTTGCAAGATTACAGTCAATTGCTCTGCCATCATGTGATCGCGCTGTAATCTGG
>CAZMGQ010000490.1:0-1903 GCA_964565855.1 uncultured Lentisphaerales bacterium
GGCGTTGCGCGGGGGCACAATGCGGCTGGCGGGGGAGGTGCAGCCTTCGAGCGAGAGGCTGGCGGCTCCCACCAGCACGATCAGCAGCAGCGCACCGGCATGACGCCAGCGGTTGGCGGGGGTATTAACCGGGGGTCTGGCTATTCTGGACATTTTCCAAGGCAAGTTGAAGGTCTATTTCAGCAATCCGCTGCGGCAGCATCTGTATGAAGGCCCGGTCGAGCGGATCGCGGAGGGGTGAGAGTGAATCGGGGTACAGACCGAGCGTGGCGGCTGGTACGCCGGTATCCATCAGTACCGTGCCCAGTTCGCCGAGCGTCAGGTTGAGCACATCGTGACGGACCGCAAAAGCACCGGGAGAGCTGGTCACCTCCGCCAGCAACTGCCGCTCGGTCAGCTCGTGTACGACATCGTTCACCAGCCTTACCGAAACACGGCGCTGTCGGACGTACTCCGGAATGTGCAACAGGCCGTCACCGTCGCGCAGGGCGGCGGCCGCTGTCGAGAGCAGGTCAGCCGCCACCAGCCAACGGGTACGCAGGCTGGCACGGGCCGCCTCCAGCTCCATGCGGTAGGTGTCGGCATTCTGTACGGCAAAGGAAACCTCGGCCCCGAAAAGCAGAATCCCCCAGCTCATATAGACCCACGAGAGCAGCACGGGGACTGTCGCAAAGCTGCCGAAAAACAGACTCTGTTTGGCAACTCCCAACTGAAAGGCGGCACAGATCTTGAGCCAGACCAGCATCAGGATGGCGGTAATCAGCCCGCCCGCCAGGCTGGGGAGAGTCCTGACTCTGGTGTTGGGTACAAAACGCAGGAGGAAGGAGAAGGAAAGGGTTAGCAGAATGACGGTGCCGGATGACTTGAGCAGACGCATGGCCAACATGCCGCCGGGTAACAGGGCAGAGCCGCCGTCCATGATCCGCATGACCATTTCGACAGCCGGGATCGAGGAGGCTGTAATGACCAGGGTCGGGAAGACAATGACGACGCTCAGGTAATCGGTGAACTTGCGCAGTAGCGGACGATGCTCCGAAACACCCCAGACACGGTTGAAGGCGGCTTCGACCCGACCGAGAACACTGATCACGGACCAGATCAGAAAGAAGACACCCAGTCCGCCGAGGGCCTTGAAGTTCAGGTTTTCGACACGTTCGAAACCGGCATCAATCAGGCGTTCGATGCGGTCCAGTGCCACCGCTTGCGGCACTTCTTCGGGGGCATCGTCTGTGGCAGCCCCGGTGGACGGCACATCGGATGGCGAAACGGACGGGGTATCGAAAAGAGGAGCGTCCGGTGCCGTAGTCACGTCGGGAACAACGGGGATCCGGTCGGAGGCCGACTCGGTTACATCCAGCTCAGCGGCACTCGGTGTGGAAACGCCGGCAAACCACTCGCGGGCACCGCCCTTGAGCTGTTCACGCGCCAGATCGCCGGCACCGAAGACTCGTGCCATGGAGAGCGAAAGAGCCAGCAGCGGCACAATCGCCAGCATCGAAATAAAGGTCAGCGACGAGGCATGGAGCATACACTCATCGCGTTTGAAGCCGCGAAAGACCAGTTGCACGATGCGTACGGCCCGGATCAGCAAACGGCGGGCGCGTGAGAGTCCTAAGATCTCGATGTCCCAGACATCCTGATGCAGCAGAGCGACCAGCCGCTGCCGGAAGCCGGGGGCCTCGGGAGAAGTTTGTCTGTCTTTCGCAGGATTGCTGTCGGCCATGAATGACTCACGCTTGCCAGAAAGGGCTCTTTTGCCTTAAGATGGTGGTTTATCCGTGTGCAGGAGGCAGACGGATCGGGTCGGGGCTTGCTACCCGACTGCAAACACTACCACAGCTTGGGCGTAAAAGGAAGACCATGTCATACATTGCAGAAATCATCGGGCGCGAAATCATGGACT
>CAZMGQ010000491.1:0-1890 GCA_964565855.1 uncultured Lentisphaerales bacterium
CACCACGGTACTCGTCGGGCACGCCCACGACCGCAGCCTCACGCACCGCCTCGTAGACCCGACGCTGCACCGGGCTAAAGGTGCCAGAAACCGGCAGGGTGCGGGTGATGTCCGCCGTGTAGAGGCTCTCGAGTTCGATGCCCGCATCAATAAGCACCAGATCTCCGGGAACCACTTCACCGGTGTTGCGGGTCCAGTGCAGCACGCAGGCGTTTGGGCCGCTGGCGGCGATGGTGTCATAGCCGACCGCATTGCCATCGGCACGGGCACGGGTATAGAAGATGCCCTCAATCAGGCGTTCACCACGCTCGTGGGCAACAATGTCATCCATCCGGCCGATGATGTCGTTGAAGCCCTGTGCGGTGGCGGCAATGGCTTTGCGAAGCTCGTTGACCTCCCACGCATCTTTGACCAGTCGCATCTCTGAGAGGTCTTGTTCCAGTTTGTGATCGAGACCTCGCAGGGCTTCTTCACCGCCGGTATTGTCATCTGCTGCAGATTCCAGCAAAAAGCGTTCGGCATCGATCCGGTCAGTGAGTTCTGGCTCACTTTCGCGAATAATCAGGGTGGCGCTCAGGTTGCTGTCAAACACCCGGTCAAGATCAGCTAGGGGTGCAGTGTTCAGAGCGAGGTCTGCGGCAACTTGTTCCAGAGACGGTCTACGGCCAATCCAGAATTCACCAATCTGTGGGTTCGCATAAAACTCATCAGAATCACGCCCGGCACGTTCCCGAAAATACAGGGTGACTTCATGCCCATCACTGAGTGGTTCAAATACCAACACCGAACCCGGTTCGGTATCTGAGCCCCAACCGGTTAAGTGTGAAAACGCGGAATGGGCGCGATAGGGATAGTCGGTGTCATTGGAACGCACCTTTGCCGGCCCAGCCGGAATAATGAGGCGCTTACCCGGAAAACGGCGCGAGATTTCATCGCGTTGTGCCCGAGCAGTGGCTGCAGAAGCTCTGGTGGCAGGCAGCGTGCTGTCGATGTCAGCCCAATTCGAAGAAATGAATTCCTTGAAGGTGTCTGAGGTGGGGGTCGTGGAGCGATTCTGAGTTGCTCGGGGTGCCGGGGTTGATTCGCTTCGCTCTGACATCTCGTCCTCTTTCGAAAGTTGCTCTAGTAGGGAAAATATTGCCTGCTCAACAGCTTAGTTGCTGGTAAATCGTGCGACCACTGGCCGGTGATCGCTGCCGGAATTATCGAGTTCGGTGATGGTCCGGAAATAGCTTGGCTTCCAGTCTGATCCGGCAAGAATCCGGTCAATCGGAATGCTGATCTGGCTGGGTAAGCTGGTGGGCCAACTGCCGTGACCGGCAGCATCAAGCGCTTTCGCCGCATCGTGGCATTGGCCAAGATCGCCCGAGAGTTCCCCGAGGCCGATGAAGTGGTCGAGTGTGGCATTAAAATCACCGGCAACAATGGTGTTCGGGGAGTTACAGTGGGCGGCAATCCAGCTGAGGTCATTTCCCCATCCGGTGAAGTAATTCGGGCCAGGGGCCACCACGTGTACCGCAATAATTTTCGGACCGGTGGTCGATTCGGCAATCAAACTGGGGAGTTGACTGGTGTCGCCTGCAGTGCTGACGAGGTGGTACGAACCCAGGCTTTCAGCAATCAGCAGGCCGGTGGATTTCGCTCCTGCCGCCTCGCTCAGTACCCGACGAACCACCTGCATCGGCATTCCGGCGGAGCGCATCTGAGCCGCGACCTCCTCAACGGTGGCACGCGTGGTCTCAGGCAGACTCACCACCTGAGCATTACTGTTGATGGCCAGTGAGGCGATTGCTTCGGCACCCGGCTTATCCCCCAGGGTGTTCCACGACAGTACCGAAATTTCACCCGGTTGGCTCTCAAGCAGGGTGTCGGCATCCGGATTCTTCCAAC
>CAZMGQ010000492.1:0-1883 GCA_964565855.1 uncultured Lentisphaerales bacterium
ACCACCCGCGGGTCACCGACGCGCTTCAGTACTCCGTCCGCGACGACGCAGCCTTCCCCACCGGCCTGCTCGACGAGCGGCTGCGACGGGTCTACCCGGTCGCCGACGCGTGGATCGCCTGGGGCGGACGGCGGGGCCGTCCCCCCCGCCGAACCGGGGGTGCCTGATGACGCTACGGGTGGCCTGTTGGTAAGTGGAGCGCAGGCGGGGGCTGGTTTTGCCCCTGCGGGATCTGGTCATGGTGTTTTGTCCCTAAAAACTCAGACGTTGAAGTCGGCCCAGACGAAGGTATGGTCGGAGGGTTTGGGAGCCTGGCGCGGTTCGAGGTCGATCTGTGCCTGTTGCGAAAGCTCCGCCAGCGGGGCGGTGGCCATCAGGTGGTCGATACGCCAGCCCTGGTTGCGCTCGAGCGAGCTCGGCTGACGGTAGTCAAAGAAACTGTAGTGGCCGGGGCCGGGGTGATGTTTGCGGTAAACATCGGTGAGCCCCCAGTTCATGACCGAAGCGAAAGCGGTGCGCACATCGACATGGCAACAGACGTGCTTCTGTTTGGTTTCGGGTTTGTAAACATCGATATCGTAGGGTGCCACGTTGAGGTCGCCGGTCCAGAGCAGTTTGTCCTGCGGCGTATGGTCACGTTCGAGCAGCTTCCTGATACGTGCCAGCCAATCGAGTTTGTAGCTGTACATTTCGTGGCTGATTTCGCGTCCCTGCGGCACATAGGTATTGATCACGTGAACTTCGCCAAAGCGGGCCCTGACGAGGCGGGTTTCGTCGGCCGGGCCGCCGTCGTCGAAACCGAAGGCCACATCGGCGGCCGGTTCGCGGCTGATGATGGCGACGCCGTTGTAGGATTTTTCGCCGCGGAAGACGACATGCCAGCCGGCATCGGTGATGGCGGCGGCGGGAAAATCGGCATCCTGGACTTTGGTCTCCTGGATACAGAGGACATCCGCCTGACGCTCGTCGAGCCATTTGAGAACGGCATCGAGACGGGTGCGGATGGAGTTGGCGTTGTAGGTGGCGATAATCATGATTTCAGCTCCTGGGATGACCCGGTGGCGGCGGCCGCAGTGTCGAAGCGCCGGGCGAAGGCCATCGGCACGACCAGTACGGGACACTCGGCGTGACGAGCCACGCGGGAGGCAACATTGCCAAAGAAGACCGACCCCCGTCCCTGACGGCCGACCACGATCAGGTCGCTCTCTTCTTCGCGGGCGAAGTCGAGAATGACCTGGGCCGGATTGCCGACGCGGAAGACGGTGCGGAACTCCACACCAGCCGGGACATGCGGACGGTAATTGGTGTCGATTTCGGCATCGATCGCATCCCTGGCCTGGGCATCGATGCCTTCGACTTCGTAGATATAGCCTTTCCAGAACTGGGCACCCGGCTCCGGTAACACGTGCAGCAGAGTCAGGACACAGCCGGGATTGCGTTCGGCGGCTTCGACGGCCAGACCGAAGGCGAGTTTGGCGTTTTCAGAAAAATCTGTACAGAACTGGATGCGGCGATAGTGGCCATAACGTGGTTGGGGCGACATCTCGGCAACTCCTTTCTACTGTATCCGGTTGGGCAGCCAGAGGACAAGATCCGGAAAGATGGTGATCAGGAGCGTCGCCACAACCAGCATCAGCAGGAAGGGCATCAGCCCCCGGAAAATCGTTTGCAGCGGAATCCCGCGGGCCATGCCTCCGACGACATAGGCATTGACTCCGACCGGCGGCGTAATAACCCCCATCTGGGTGACGAGCACAATCACGACGCCGAACCAGATCGGATCGAAGCCGAGGTCGTTGATGACCGGATAAATGATCGGGATGGTCAGCATGATCAGGGCCAGGGCATCCACAAAGCAGCCGGCAACGAGATAAAAGAGGACG
>CAZMGQ010000493.1:0-1882 GCA_964565855.1 uncultured Lentisphaerales bacterium
CAACGACAAACGGCCCTGCTCGTCCTCTTCCGTCTGTAGTTGCAGATCACATTTGGCTTCGCGGCTGTGCCATGGCAGTTCTTCCACCATTATTCCCGGTAGCGCGCACAATGCCGACGGATCACGCTGCTGGTGATTGAACATGACGTTAAACAAAAGCGACTCGACGGCGCCGGCCCCGAGGGCTTCCGCCAGCTGGTCGAACGGCAGATCCTGGTTGGCCTGGGCTGCCACCGTGGCAGTTTTGACCGACGCCAGCAATTGGGCGAAGGACATCCGCGGCCCCACCTCGCCCTTTAGCACCAGGGTATTGACGAAAAACCCAACCACGCCCTGAACGGCCCGGTGACGGCGATTGCTACTGGGTACACCGACCCGGATATCGGGCTCGCCGGCATAGCGGAACAACAGGGCTTGAAACGCAGCCAGCAGCACCATAAAGAGTGTGGCACCGCTGGCGGACGCCAGCTTGCGCGCGGCGTCCGCCAGTTGGTCATCGATCGACAGGCTATACCGGGCCGCCAGCGATCGTTTATCACCGTGCCCGCCGGTGTGTTCGCCGGGGCACCTGGTTGGCAATGACAGCACGGGAGTCTCATCCCCCAGTTCGGCGAGCCAATAGCCGCGCTGGCGGTTCGCCTCTTCGCTGGCCAACCATTGCTGCTGCCACTTGGCATAAGCCCCATAAGTCACCGGCAACGACGGCAAAGTCATTGCCTGCCCCCGGCAGTGGGCGGCATACAATTCGGCGAATTCCGCCATCAGGATATTGGCCGACCAGCCGTCCACGGTGATGTGATGAAATGTCACCAACAGTTGGTGGTCTTCTTCTCCAAGTCGCACCAGCGTGATTCGCAGCAGAGGCCCCGCGACAAGGTCAAATGGCCTGCCGGCTTCCTCTTCCCGGAGGCGACAGGCTTCGGCCTCGCGTGCTTCATCGGGCAATCCGCTCAGGTCGACGTGGCGAATACTGGCGTCCAGTTGCTGATCCACCGCTTGGACGGGGACACCCCCTCGCTCACCGAAACGGGTCCGCAACGCATCGTGACGATCCACCAGAATCTGGAAACTGGCACGCAATGCCGCTTCGTCGAGAGCGCCGCGCAGACGCAATCCGCCGGGAATATTATAGGCAACCCCCTGAGGATCCAGTTGCCAGAGAAACCACAGCCGTTGCTGCCCGGATGACAAGGCAAGGTCATTGCGTTCGGCGAGCGCGGGTATGGTTCCACCGGCGCTGCGCCCCAATCGTTGCTGCTCGGCAACGACGCTCGCAAAGGCCTCAAGCGTCGGTGCTTCGAACAGCCACTGGATATCCAGCGCCAGATCCAGGCGCTCCTGGAGCGCCGCGATCACCTGCACCGCCCGAACCGAATTGCCGCCGTTGAGGAAGAAGTTGTCACCTGGCTGCAAGCGGTCCACTTCCAGAATTTCACTCCAGACGGCCCGAATCGCCTCCTCGCATTCCGATGCGATAGCGACCGAGCCGTCAGGCTTTACCGCCGGCGGCCCGTCTTGCTTTGCGGGATGGACGGCATAGGCCTCCAGACTCCCATCCTCCAACTGAGCCCTGCAGGCAGACCGCTGCAATTTGCCACTGGAGGTTTTGGGTAGCGTGCCAGGGTTGAGCAGAGCGACCTGTTGCGGCACCTCCTGATATACCTCGGCCACCGCCTGCCGGATGCTGTCGACCAATGCCTGGGGCGGCACCAGCTTTTGCAGCTTATGACTTACTTCTGCGGCAATGCCGATGCCTTCCGTACCATTGGTCTGGACGGCAAAGGCGGCCACTCGGCCTTTGCGAACGACTTCCACGTCCTCCTCGACCGTACGCTCGATATCCTGGGGGTACAGGTTCTGCCCCCTCACGATCAGCATGTCT
>CAZMGQ010000494.1:0-1874 GCA_964565855.1 uncultured Lentisphaerales bacterium
TTCAGCAGAAAGCCCCAGGAGGTTGGTCTTCCCTTCCCGGGGCTCGCGGCTGGCTATGGTCTCGGTCGTTGCCATTGTCATATGGAACCGGTCATGGAGAACCTGGCGCTATCAGCATAGGGACTGCCCGATCTTAGCGGCTGCAGATCTCTTTGTCTTCGAAGAAGTACTTCACTTCGCGCTCGGCGGAAGTGGGCGAATCGGAGCCATGTACCGCATTGGCGTCGATGGTTTCGGCAAAGTCGGCGCGAATGGTGCCGGGTGCCGCTTCCTGGGGATTGGTGGCACCCATCAGTTCACGGTTGCGGGCAATGGCGTTGTCGCCTTCGAGCACCTGCACCACCACCGGGCCGGAGGTCATGAAGCCTACCAGATCCTTGAAGAAGGGGCGCTCCTTGTGCTCGGCATAAAAGCCTTCCGCCTGCTCGCGGGACAGGTGGAGCATTTTCGCGGCCACTACCTTGAGGCCGTTTTTCTCGAAACGGCTGATGATGTCACCGATGACGTTTTTGGCTACAGCGTCGGGTTTGATGATGGAAAGGGTTCTTTCTGTGGCCATGTTCGTCTCCGCACACAAGGTTCTTGAGGAATGATCCGGCGTCCGTTGTCGTCAACGCCGTAAAGTGCGGCGATTTTAACCTTGCAAACAGAGGGTTACAAGGAAGTTTTATACCATGAGCGAACCTGCTTTCGGTGCCGGGGCGCTGGTTCTCAGGCGCTCGCTCGCACCTCTTCCGCCATGGCGCGAATACGGCTAACCATGGCGCGCAGGCCGTTGCCGCGGGTCTGGCTCAGGTGCTGCAGCAGATCGAGTTGCCGGAAATATTGTTCGACGTCGAAGGCCAGCACATCCTCAGCCGTCTTGCCGTTATAAGCTGCCAGAACTACCCCCAGCAAGCCCTTGACGATAAAGGCATCACTGTCGGTCTCAAACCAGAGGCGCCCACTCTCGACACTGCTGTCGATCCACACCTGACTCTGGCAGCCGCGCACCAGATGAACATCGTCTTTCTTGGCATCGTCCATGGCCGGCAACTCCTTGCCCAGATCGATGATGTATTTATAGCGTTCTTCCCAGGTGTCGAAAAAGCCCAGGGTGTCGATGATGTCCGCAGCGGTGATAGTGGTGCCGAAGGGGTTGGGGGTCATAACTTGCTCTTCGAGTTGCACGTTTCACGTTTCACGTAAAAGCAGGTACACCGTTTCAACAACCGGCCCCCACGTGAAACGTGTAACGTGCAACGTGAAACTCAATAAAACATCCCGGTTTCCAGCTGTGCCTCTTCCGACATCATGTCGCGGCTCCAGGGTGGGTCGAACACCAGATTCACGATCACCTTCTCGACGTTGGGCACCTGGGCGATGCGGTATTCCACATCGCCCATCAATACCGGCCCCATGCCGCAGCCCGGTGCCGTGAGTGTCATGTCGACAGTGACTGTCCTGGTGTCCTGATCGATGTCCATTCTGTAGATCAGCCCGAGGCTGCGCAGATTGACAGGAATCTCCGGATCGTAGACCGTCTCCAGCGCCTGCCACACCTGATCTTCATGAATGGCGCCATCGCCATAATCCTCGAACTGAAGCTCGGTTTTTTCCAGTCCCAGGGCATCGGCATCGGTGCCATCCACCCGCAGCATGTTGCCGCCGTACACGACGGTGTAATTGCCACCGAGTGCCTGGGTGATGGTAACGAATGCATCCGCGGGGATGGTCACGGGATCCCCGGTGGGAACCCGTCGCGCCGGACAGGCCCGGACGGTGGCTACTACGCGTTGCTCTGCCATGGCGTGGGGATTCCTAGAAACTGAAGCTCTCCCCGCAGCCGCAGGCATCCTTGGCGTTGGGGTTGTTGATCACCAGGCGGCGATTGA
>CAZMGQ010000495.1:0-1866 GCA_964565855.1 uncultured Lentisphaerales bacterium
GCGTACCCTGATGCCATCGATCAGTCCACCCCGGCAGCGGGAATAGGCGTGTGTCCAGAAACCGGCAGCCTGTAGCGTAATGCCTGCTGTCCGCACATCTTCGCAACGGTCAAACCAGACCAGCAGGGGCCGATGCTGACGATCACGCTCAGGGGCGTCCATAAAGTCGTTTTCACCCATACGCCCCTGTCCGTCGATCGTTCCCTTGCCGGTTATGGCAATATTGCTGGCACCGCGGGCGACTACCAGTGCCCGATTCAGAAAGTCGTCGATCCGCGTCAGAGTCGGGGGCAGAACAGGATAGTCGGCAATCCGGTTGCTCCCCAGCAGTGTGGCACCTTCGGAAAGATGCAGCGTGACGTTGTCGCGCAGATGAATTGTAGCGCTCAGATATCTGCCCGGTGGCAGAGTCAGGACTCCGCCACCGGCGTTGTGACAGGCATCAATGTCGGCCTGCAATGCCAGGGTGTTGATGGTGCACCCATCACCGATGGCGGTTGTCGTGAATGAGCGCTTCATCTTATCGGACGATGATGACAGTCGTACGCGTGCCGCCGGTGTACCTCAGTATTACCTGAGTTTCTCCGATCTCGACCTCGTAGTTGCTCGGCAGGCTCTCAAATTCTCCGTTGATTTCCGGCGCTTCGAGCAAGACCCAGCTTGAACCGGCAGACGGCAGGTAGCCGGGCAGTTCGCTCGCTTCGAGCTGGCCGCCCAGTGTTACCGGCAGCGCTGAAACAATCTTGTCGGCCTGTTTGTCGCTGGCAACTTTGACGGCCAGGCCGCTGCCGCTTGCGAGCGTCAGTCCACCGACTTGAACCGTCCGCACCTCGTCAGCCGTGCCGGCCGCCAGCGTACCGCCGGCACTGACAGTCACGAGCCCCGACCCGAACGTCAGGCCATAGCTGCCGGCGTAGAGCCTGCCGCCGCGGATTTCCGTGCCGCCGCCGTAGCTGCCGATACCGGTCAGAGTCAGCGTACCAGTGCCCTCCTTGATCAGCTCGCCGGTAGCGCCGCCGGCGATGCCGCCGTCGTAACGGCCGTCGCCGCCCTGATTTATCGTCAGGGTATCATTGCCCAGATCAAGACTCGACCCAGTCGTACCGGACAGCCCGTTGACCCCCAGCGACTCTTCCAGCACCAGGCTGCCACCAATCAGGTTGATCGGACCGCTGCCGAGAGCGTCAAAATCACGGGTGACTATCCGAGACAGATCATGGATAAAGGTGCCGCCACTGTAGCTGCTGCTGCCTTCCATTATGAGCGGCCCGGTCCCTTCACCAGTGGCTGTCAGGCTCACAGAGTTGGCCCCATCGTCCGCCACATCGACATCGAAGGTCAGGTCTCGAGTCGAATAATGATGAACCACCAGCTCGTGCGAAGGACCGGTAACTGTGACCATGCCGTCGGCCACAATGAGAGGAGATTGAGGCATAATGATAAAGGCTCCACTCTCTATCGAGAGGGTGTTGCCGTTCAAGTAGAAGTATTGCTGGTTGGCATTATTGATCTTGGCAAACCTGATCGAGTGCGCCGTGCTTGAAGTTGCCAGGTTGAAAGTTGGCAGGTTGTAACTCATGCTGAAGTTCTCGGGTGGTGAGGGAAAAGAGAAAGGTTCTTTAGCCTCTCGCTGTTTGAGTCCCCAGTAAGAGGGGTAAACCACTTTTCCGCCGGCATCCACGCCCACCAGCGACACATTACCGGCGTTGTTTTTGAAAACAACAGAGCCTCCCTTTGGCAACTTTCGGTCGCGTGTGTTAAATATACTAAAATCAAACAAGAAACAATAGAGGCATTTGGGTTTATTTAAGCCGTAACTCCTGAAACTGGTGAATAACTTTTGTCTTTAACCAGGTATTTCCGGGA
>CAZMGQ010000496.1:0-1856 GCA_964565855.1 uncultured Lentisphaerales bacterium
CGCTCGTGGCCGGTGCAGTGGGAGTGAAACCGGTACTCACGGCGCAACACGTCATCTGGCGGGGCCTCACCGGCTGGATAGCCGACTGGGCGCGTGGGGGCATCATGCTGCGGGTCAACCTCTTCAGTGCCGTCTGTGGTGCCCTCAGTGTCGGCCTGATGTATCTGCTGACAGCGGGTCTGCTCGGTCTGGCAATTGACGACGAACAGCTCGGCAACATCCCCACCTCGCAACGCCACCTCGCACGTCGTGTCGCCCGCATGGGGGCTGTCGTCGGTGGCGTCATTGCGGCTCTCACGCTGGCTTTCAGCATTCCCTTCTGGATTGTATCGACCCAGGCCTACTACCACGCCTTCTACGTGGCCTGGCTGCTCTTCAACGGACTCTGCCTCGTCCGCTTCGCCGAAAGCGACCGGCTCGGCTGGGCCATCGCCGCCGCTTTTCTCCACGGCGCCGGCATGAGCCAGACCTCGGCCTTCGTGGCCTTTGCCCCGATTGTGGCCCTGGCCATGCTCTACCTGCTCTGGTACAACCAGCGCCTCTATCCCGGCGCATTTGTCGCCATCGGCGGCGCCGCCCTGCTCGGCCTCTGCCTGATTTTTGTCAGTGCCCACGTCTTCTACAAGTCGGACGGCTTCTGGCTGATGAGCTACGGCGGCTTCTACCAGATCATCCGCCACCTCTGGATTATGCTCTCGGGCGGCATCCGGGCCAGCCTGCCGCAGGTCGGCTGGATGATCCTGCTCGGCCTGACCATCGTCCCCTGGATTGCATCGCTGATCACCGCCGCCCGGGCGCTCAACGGCGAGCGCGACTGGGGCTACGCCGTCCTCAACCTCGCCGTGGCTGTCGTCACTGTCGCAGTCCTGGTCAATATCAAAGCCTCGCCCTGGCGTATCTTCGGTGTCGGCAACACGACCATCGTGCCCTACATGCTGACCGCCATGACGACCGGCTACCTCGCCTGCTACGCCTACCTGCTGCCGACCCACTTCTGGGGCATTGCCGACGACAGCGGCAAAAGTCATCGCACACCTCTCCTGGTCAGGCGCGTCATTATCGCCCTGGTCCTCCTCTTCTGTGTCGGTACCGCAGTTGCCAATCATTCCAAAGCCAACCACCGGGGCACACGCTTCATCTCCCTCTACGCCGACCGTCTGCTCGACAACCTCGAAGGTCGCACCTGGCTCGCCACCAACGGCGCCATGGACGACGTGCTGCTGCTGCGTGCCCACGAGCGCGGCATCGATCTGAATTGCCTCAATCTCTCACGCGGCAACAACCAGACCGCCATCCGGATCGCCAGCAAAAACCTGCCACATGTGCGCCTCCGCAACAGCGCCACCCTCGGCTTTGTGACCCTGCTGCAGGAGTGGATCGCCTCCGACCTCGATGCCAGCGATAACCTCGCCCTGGCCCTCGTGCCGGACCTCTGGTCGCTCGGCGATTACGAGATGCTGCCGCGCGGCTTCGCTTTTCTCGGCATCAGCAGCGACGAGCTGGCAGAGATCTCCTGGAGCAAACAGATCGAAGAACACTACGCCCTCTGGGACGAACTGGAAGAGGCCTTTGCCGAAATCCCCGAGTCCGCCCCGGACTGGATCAAAAACTGCCGCGACCGCATCGTCCGGCCCCACGCCAGTTTCATCGGCAACAACCTCGGCTACACGCTCGAAACACTCGACATGCCCGACCAGGCGTTTGCCGTTTATGACCGTGTCCATCAGTTCGACCCGGACAATGTCAGTGCCCTGCTGAACTGGTCCACCATGGTTTTCAACGGCAAGGCTCCCGAGAAGAAGGACGAAGTTTTCGCCGCACTCGAAGGGCTCAACAAACGGCTCGAAGGCTCCCAG
>CAZMGQ010000497.1:0-1855 GCA_964565855.1 uncultured Lentisphaerales bacterium
CGGGCTCGATCAATGTGACGTGGTGTTCTTCGCCACCCCGCATGGGGTTGCCATGAATCAGGCCCAGATGCTGCTGGATGCCGGGGTCCGTATTATCGACCTCGCTGCTGACTTCCGCCTGCAAGATCTGGACAGCTTCGAGCAGTGGTACAAAATGCCGCATGCCTGCCCCGATGTCCTGAAAGAATCGGTTTATGGGCTGACCGAACTCAACCGCGAACGCGTGGCGCAGGCCCGGGTGGTAGGTAATCCAGGCTGTTATCCGACGACAGTGCTGTTGGGGCTGGCTCCCCTGCTGCAAGGGCCCGAGCCGTTGGTTGACACCGATTACATCATTGCGGATTGCAAGTCAGGCGTGTCGGGTGCCGGGCGCAAGGCTGAAGTCGCTACGCTGTTTTCCGAAGCTGGTGACAACTTCAAGGCCTATGGCGTTGCAGGTCACCGCCACCACCCGGAAATCTCCGAACAATTGTCCCTGCTGGCGGGCAAACCAGTGGGGCTGACATTCACGCCGCATCTGGTGCCCATGATCCGCGGCATGTTCTCTACGATTTATTTGCGTATTCTGCCGTCGGCGCGCGATACCGACTTCCAGGCGCTCTACGAACAGCGTTACGCTGCCGAGCCTTTCGTCGACGTGATGCCGGCAGGCAGCCAGCCCGAAACCCGTAGCGTCCGCGCATCCAACTTTCTGCGCATCGCCTTGCATCGTCCCGCAGGGGGGGATCAGCTCATCGTACTGGTGGTCCAGGACAATCTGGTTAAGGGTGCGTCTGGCCAGGCCGTGCAGAACATGAATCTGATGTTCGGCTTGCCCGAGGCGACCGGGCTTGAGCACATCGCCGTCCTGCCCTGATCACCGTCTTTCGCCGTTTCCTGGCCCTTACGGCACCATGCAGTCTGGCCTGATGGAACTTGTGTGGGTTCCGCTTGTCCACATCTGCTATGGTGCCGAAGCAATCTGAGCCAAGCCAGTCCGCAGTCGCCAGCCCTCCACAGGAGGGCGGCGGGCCAAGGGTTTCCGGCTCTTGGGCGATCTGGGCTGTCGGGGTGTTCGTCGCCGGCATTGCCGTAGGGGTCGCGGGGCTTTACTTTGGCCTGGAGCGGCCCGCTCTTGATGACGCCCGTGGCCGGATCGACCTGTATCAGCACGAACTTGGCAACCTGCGAGCTCAGCTGAATGACGTAACCGTCCAGGCGGCTGCGCTCGAGGGGCGGTTGCTCGTCGAAGAAAGTACGCGCCGGGGTCTCGAAACCGGATTGCGCGCAGTTCAGGATGAGTTGGGTCGGGCCCGCGATAGCATCGCCTTCTACGAGCAGCTGATGCCGCCCGGTCCGAAGGGCTCAATCAGCGTGAGAGCCCTTGAGATCGAACCCGCTGGCCCCAATCTGAAGTACCGTATGCTGCTGATGCGCAGCGGCTCCAGTGAAAAGCCCTTTCAGGGTGAGCTCCAGTTTGTGGCTCAAGGGCGTTTGCAGGGTGAAGCAAGCAGTCTCCCGCTACAACCGGCGCTGAGTGGGGCGGCATTATCCTCAGCAAATGAAGCCGACCCAGACGGGGAAACACTGGCTATCGAGTTTTCTGATTTTCAGCGCAGCAGCGGTTTTCTGGGTTTGCCAGAAGGTTTTGTGCCAGACTCAGTGACGGTGAATGTTCTGGAGGGCAGGACCCTGAGGGCCTCTCATACGCTCGAGCTGCCCAAGCTCGATTGAAGGGGCTGGTCCAAGCGTTCTGGCCTGGCGCATGGCGCAGTTTTCCTTTTTTGGCTGTCCGTCCCTCAGGGGCGGGTGCTATAGTTATAAACAATAGTTTTTGTGCAGGCTGTATCCCTGCCGGAGTCTTCCATGAGCAATA
>CAZMGQ010000498.1:0-1855 GCA_964565855.1 uncultured Lentisphaerales bacterium
CTCATCGAGAATCAGCAGTCGAGGATCTTTCAGCATGACCCGCGCAATGGCGATGCGCTGCTTCTCACCGCCAGAGAGGCGATAACCACGCTCCCCCACCACGGTGTCGTACTTCTGGTCAAAGCTCACAATGGTGTCGTGAATATTGGCGGCTTTGCAGGCACGTTCCAGCTCGTCTTGGCTGGCATCCGGTTTGGCGTAGCGCAGGTTCTCGGCAATGGTGGCGTGAAAGAGGTAGGTTTCTTGGGTGACCACTCCGAGCTGGCGGCGCAAGGATTCTTGGGTCACCGTTTTCACATCGCTGCCCGAAACTGAGACAGTGCCACTGCTGGCATCGTAGAGTCTGGCAGCCAAGTAGGCGATGGTCGTTTTTCCAGATCCGGATGGGCCAACAATCGCCACAAACTCGCCAGGCTCAGCCACAAAAGAAATATCGCGAATCACCGGAGCGGAGCCTGCAGCGGCATCCGGATAATGGAACTCAACCTGGTCAAACACGACCCGGCCAGCATCGTCACCGGTTTCGGCAAGCTCGACGGCATCCGGGGTGTCAGTGATGGCCGGTTTCAGATCAAGATATTCAAAGATTCTGGCGAAGAGCGCACGTGAGGTTTGCAGGTCGAGGGCCACTCGCATTAGCCCCATCAGTGCCATCATCAGCCGAGCCTGAACGGTCGTGAACGCCACAATCGTTCCGGGAGTCAGCTCTACCCCGCCGGTAATCAGATAGGCCGACACCAGGTAGATTCCTGCCGGAATCGCCGCCAAAATCACCTGCACTATGGCAAAAAACCACTGCCCCGACATTTGCAACCGCACCTGCAGGTTGATCAGGTTGCGGTTCTCGGCAGCATATCGCCCCACTTCAGCATCCTGCTGATTGAACACTTTGGTCAGCAGAATTCCGCTCACCGACAGTGACTCTTGGGTGATCGCGGTCATATCTGAGAGAGACTCTTGGGTTTTGGTGGCAATTTTGGCACGCAACTGCCCCACCCGGCGCTGCACAATGACCAGGATCGGGGTGAGAAATACCGCAATGAGGGTGAGCTGCCAGCTCAGCACAATCATTGACACCAGCGCCGCGATGACCGTCACCGTATTGCCCAGTGTCGAGCTGATCGTGTTGGTGAGCACATTCGAAACCCCACCCACATCATTCTGCAGCCGTGACTGAATAATGCCGGTTTTGGTGCGGGTAAAGAAGCTGAGTTCCATGGCCTGCAGGTGGCTGAACATTTTGATGCGCAGATCGCCCATCACTCGGTTGCCCACGGTGGCGGTCAAGTAGGTTTGCCAAATACCGATTGCGCCGGATGCGAGCATAATGCCCACCATCAGTGACAGTATCCACGACAATGCACCAAAATCGGGGCTGCCGGATTCAGGGAACAGCCCGTCATCAAAGGCCCGTTGAGTGAGTAGCGGCGGAAATACACTGAGCGCACTACTGACCACCACCAAGGTCATGGTGATAAGTATCAGATGCCGGTAGGGGCGAAACAGCTCCCAGATTCGTGAGAAGAGTCGCTCAACTTTCGGCGCCTCGGCATTGAGTTTGCGTTGGAGCTCAGCATCCCCAGAACTGATTCGACCGCGGCCTCCCCCGCCACCACGCATGCCGCTCATATTAGCCGGCCCATGGGCCGAAGAAGTTCGTCCATTCTGTCACTTCAGTGTCATCAATCAGATCGTGTACCGCAAAGGGGTCATGCTTCAGCAGGTTGCGCAGCGCATCCGCATCATCATATTCCCAAATGAGCAGTGCACCATTCACCCCTACGAGTGGCCCCGAAGCTAACAGCAAGCCTGCGGCGTACTGACGCCCCAGCCATTCACGATGGCTCGGGCGAAT
>CAZMGQ010000499.1:0-1851 GCA_964565855.1 uncultured Lentisphaerales bacterium
TACGGTTCGGAGGGAGGGGCGGCGCAAGCCAATGCGCCGTCCCTACCCCTATCATTGAGGATACCGTTCTCCAGCCAGACTGGAGGGCGCCAGGCCCTTGGCGCCGATAGAAAGGGCAAAGTTTTCCTCAGTTTTGGCTGTTGCTTCAGCCCTGCAGCAGCAGGGCCTGGGTGCCGCCGTGGTACAGGAAGTAGCCCCAGCCGACTGTAAAGAGGAGGTTGCCGTAGAGGGCGTGTTCCAGCCAGGCCAGCAGCAGCGAACCGGTACGCTGATAGGTGGCGAGGAAAACGAGTCCACCGAAGAAGGTGAAGATGAGGGCAACGGGATTGCCGAAAGGCAGGTGGGCGAAGCTGAAGACCAGCGCCCCGGCCAGGCGCACTGTGGCAGGACCGCCAAACAGCACGGCGTACCGGTGCATGAAGAAGGCACGGTAGATCAGGCCCTGTGGGAAAACTGAAAGAAACGGATAGAGGGTGAGCACCATCAGCCATAACCGTGCGTTGCGAACGGGCAGACTGAAGAGCAGACGCGGCTGGTGGAGTGCCAGCGCAACAATCAGAACTATTGCCACCAGGACAAAGCGCAGCAGCATGGGCCTGACCTCACGACGCCAGCCATTCCAGGTGGTGAGGCTGGCGGGATCGAAAGTTCGGCTGCGGCGCAAAGCCAGATAGACAATCAGGCTGACCACCCAGAGCACAGGCAACAGGTAGCGGGTGGGCAGGGCCAGACGGATAAGGAACGGAACAGCACCGAAGAGAGTCGCTGCCTCCAGCCAACGGGTGCGGCGATCTGCATTCGCCAGGCGCGGCGGGGCTGGTGGTGGCTTGTCTGTCATGACTCCAGCAACAGGTTGTCGATCAGCCGTGTCTGGCCGACCCGGGCCGCCAGGGCAATGAGCGTTCCATTCTGGAGCGTGGCGACGGGTTCGAGCGTGGCAGAGTCCACAATCGCGACATAGTCGAGCCGGATGCCGGGGACTTGCTCCAGGTGCCGGGTGAGTATCTGGCGCAGCCGGGAGGCATCTCGTTCGCCAGCCTGATAAGCCTGTCCGGCGAGCTGCAACGTCTGGTAGAGGGAGAGCGCGTCCTGGCGTTCGCTCGGGGAGAGGTAGCGGTTGCGCGAACTCAGGGCCAGGCCGTCGGGTTCACGCACGGTCGGACCGGGCAGGATGGTAACCGGCCAATCGAGATCGCGCACCATGCGCCGGATCAGGGCCAGTTGCTGGGCATCTTTGCGGCCGAAAACAGCCACATCGGGAGCAACGATATGCAGCAGCTTGGCTACAACTGTCAGGACGCCGCGGAAATGACCGGGACGCGAGGCCCCGCAAAGACCCTGTGCAAGCCGGTTTTCGTCGACAAAGACTGTGGCATCGGGCGGATAGATTTCTTCGACCGAAGGCAGGAAAACCATGGCCGCTCCGGCCCGGCGACATTTGGCGAGGTCGGCATCGGTGTCGCGCGGATACTGTGCGAAGTCTTCGTGGGGACCGAACTGCGTCGGGTTGACGAAGATGCTGACAACCACCCGGTCGGATTCCCGGGCGGCGAGGCGGATCAGGGAGAGGTGACCCTCGTGGAGCGCACCCATGGTGGGGACGAAGCCCACCTTCAGGCCCTCCCGATGCCAGCGGCGTACCAGTTCCGAGACTTCGCTTTTGGTATGCAGGGTAATCATGCGGAGACTCTGGCTGCAGTCAGCGGATTTTTTCGATTTTGGTAGCCAGGATTGCCGGATACTGGGTGGACTTGAAGTGGTAAACCGGTCCGTTGATCACGAGTTGGCTGCCGGTCAGGTTTTCGAGCTGTTCGCGATTGCCCATGACGTAGCAGATAGTGATAGCCTTGC
>CAZMGQ010000500.1:0-1850 GCA_964565855.1 uncultured Lentisphaerales bacterium
GACAGACATTCCTGTCTGTCCAGAAACGGATACTGAAACTGCTCTCAGGACAGGCGAATGTCCAAAACTAAAAATGGAGGGCGAATGTCCCCATGAGCCGTAAGAGCAAAGAAAAGTACACATTTCAGAAAAACCAGGACGGCAACTCTCGCAAAACAGGATATCCGGGTGCTTCTTGCGGCGGACGCGGGAAATAGTGTAATGTAAACATCAGTTGCAGGCCGCTGGCTGGACGGTGGGTGGCTTGTGCCTTATTATGGTATTTTATGATTTCATTCAGAGTTGAACATGTCTGCCTTATTTCATAATTCTTTGCTGGCAAGCACGATGGTTTTTCAGGCTTTCCGACAGTCCGACTGGATGGGCAAAGGCATCGTATTTCTGTTGCTGGGAATGTCGATGTACATCTGGGGCGTCATGCTCAGCAAGTGGAACGATCTGGCCGGGATTGCACACTTCAACAAGCTTTTCTTCAAGTACTACCGTGGTACGGTCCATCCGGCTCTGGCTCATCTGGGCGAGCGCAAACTGGCGCATGGCTCGCCGATTGTGCTGATTTATATCGATGCCACCAAGGAACTGCTCTCGGCACTGCGTCGCGTCGGTGTCAGTGAGGACGACCTGCGTGTCTGGCGGGCCGGGGAGACGGGTTTCCGGCTGAGTGATACTGAAATCGCCGCCATTCGCGGAATGGCCGAACGGCGCCTGGCCGAACAGCAGTTGGTGGTTGAAAAACGGATGTCGCGCATTGCGACGGCGACCACCGCCGCCCCCTCGATCGGGCTTTTCGGCACGGTCTGGGGTGTGATGGCGGCCTTCATGGCCATGGCGACGAGCGGTGGTGCCATGATCTCGGCCGTAGCCCCGGGTATTTCGAGCGCCCTGCTGACAACGGTCGTCGGTCTCGTGGTGGCCATTCCCTCCGCTATCGGCTACAACTCCCTCAGCGACCGTATCCGTGGCGTAGTAGTGGAAATGGAAAACTTTGTCGATGAATACATGACCGATGTCGCCCGTATCCACGGTGCCGGAGGGGGCCAATAGTCATGAGCCGCCGCCTCAACCGCTCAACGTTGAGACCCCTCAGCGAGATGAACCTGACCTCGATGATGGACCTCACCTTTCTGCTGCTGATCACCTTTATCATCACTTTTCCGTTGATCGAACAGGGCATTCCCCTCAAGCTGCCGACCGGCAAGGCGCAGGATCTCGGCTCGCAGGTCAAGTCGGCCGTGGTTTCGGTCGATCAGGAGGGACGCATCTTCTGGGGTGAGGAGGCGGTCACGCACGAAACGCTGGAGTTCCGGCTGGTCGAACAGATGCAGGACAAGCCCGATACGCACCTGCTTGTGCGGGGTGACGAAGCCGTGGCTTACAGGCACATTGTCGATGTGCTCAAGGTCGCACACCGGCTGGGCATTTCGCGGCTGGCCCTAGTGACGAGGGAGGAGTAACGGTGGCAGATCCTGTTTTGCGCGGCTATGGCTGGTCGTTTATCGGACACCTCTCGGTTCTGGTGCTGCTGGCACTGCTCGGCATGTTCAAGGGGCTGGGCTGTCAGCGCAAACCCAGAGAACTGGCCCTGCCGATTGAGTTTCTGGTCGATGTCTCACAGTTCGAGCAGGAGCCCGAGCCCGCACCCCCCACGCCCGAGCCGGACGATCCTCCGCCCCCAGCACCGCCGAAAAAGGACAACCAGCCGCCCAAACCGCAGCCGGAGAAACCGGTCCCCCCTAAGCCCCGGCGGCCGCCGATCAAGATCAGCACCAACATCGTACGTCGTTCGACAACAAAACCGCGGACCACCAGACCCCAGCCGCCGCAAGGGCCCAGACTGACCTCCGAGGAAA
>CAZMGQ010000501.1:0-1831 GCA_964565855.1 uncultured Lentisphaerales bacterium
CAGACGCTGCCGCTCGGGCCAGACGGCTGCTTCGGCTTTGATCATCTCCTGCAGGGCTTTGAGGCAGGTTCGGCCAAAGGGGCAGAGGCGTTCTTTGCGACCTTTGCCCCGCACGCGGGCAACCCCGGCGTGGAGATCGAGCAGACCCCAGGTGAGGGCGACGGCTTCGCCGACACGCAGACCGCCACCATAGAGCAGCTCCAGCATGGCGGTATCGCGATAGGCCAGATAGCGTTCGAGGGGCTTGGGGGCGGGTCGGACTACGGCATCGGATGGAGCATCTGCTGCGGCGGGAGCCAGCGTCTGGAGGGGAGCGGCGAGCAGCATTTCGACCTGTGCCTGGGTCATGACCTCCGGCAGGTCGCGACGCAGGCGCGGGCCGCGCAGTCCTGCGAACGGATTGGTGCGGACGATGTTTTCGCGTTGGAGAAAGGTGTAGAACGAGCGTAGCGCAGCCAGTTTGCGCCGTACTGTGACCGGGGCGGCCTCGGCTTTGCCAAAGGCGGCCAGAAAGGCCCGGGCCTGCATCCGGTCGGGGGCGGTCCAGTCGAAGCGTGGTTCGGTCGCCTCGGGCCAGGTAAAAATAGCGAACTGGGCGATATCCTGCAGATATGCCGCAACAGTATGTTGGGAAGCCTGTTTTTCGTGTCGGAGATAGCGCAGGAACAAATCTACGCGCGGATCATCCGGCACATCGACAGCCTCTACCATGACAGGTGCCACGGCAGGGCGCCGGGGCTACCACTCCTCGTCATCATCCTCGTCATCTTCATCGTCGTCGAAATCGTCATCAAAATCAGAGTCGTAGTCATCATCCTCTTCGTCTTCGTCCTCATCTTCGAGATTGAAAAGCGAGTTGAAAATCTGACGATATTCGCTGTTTTCCTCGTCATCGTCATCCATATCGTCCAGCTCGCCTTCGAGGACATCGGCATAAACCTGGCGCATGTGCATGGCCCGGTGTTCGGCGGCTTCATCGAGGTCGGCGTAGTCATCGAGCGGCACACCGTACTGCATCGGATCGGGTCCGATACCGGCCTCTTCGAGCACCAGCGGGTAGTATTCGATCGGGTCGGCTTCTTTGTTGATCGGCTCTTTGCTGATTTCGAAGATCCATTCACTGTCGATGTCGTAGGCATAGAAGAGGCGGTCACGCCCTTCGCTCTCCAGCGCATCGGCCAGGTTCAGATCTTCGTACAGGTCGATATCGTAATCGTCGCGCGGGTCGAGCCCGTCGGGGATATACTCGCGTTTCCCGCCGGGGGAAGAAGCCCGGAAGAAGGCGAAGTCCAGCTCATCATCGAAATGCACCGCGTCCTGAATGGCCACATGGAGGTCATAGAGGTTGGCGTCGGGTTCGATTTCGATAAAGCGGATACATTCGCTGTCGTAGTAGGGGCCGGAAAGACAGGTAACTCTGAGGGTAAAAAGCATGACGTTTAAACTCCATAAAACGGGTCAAAAGACTGGGCGCATTGTACCTGTCCGGCGCCTGCTCTGTCACCCCCTCTTTTCGATCCGCCGATGGGTAAATTTGCGACGTCCTTCGGCATAGGGTGCCACGGTCTGTCCACTTCCCCGCAACTGCCACTTATAACTCAGCATACCGTCGAGTCCGACCGGTCCCCGGGCATGCAGTTTGGAGGTGCTGATGCCGACCTCGGCACCCAGTCCGTAGCGGAAACCATCGGCGAAGCGCGTGCTGGCGTTCCAGAAAACACTGCCGGAATCGACACCGTTCAAAAACTTTTCCGCCGCCGCCGCGTCACCGGTTACGATGGCATCAGTGTGGCCGGATCCATAGCGATTGATATGGGCGATGGCTTCGTCC
>CAZMGQ010000502.1:0-1824 GCA_964565855.1 uncultured Lentisphaerales bacterium
TCAGTACACAGCTACATGAACAAAAAAGTGTCAAACGGAAGTCAGGACTTGACACTACTCCTCTTTATTAACGTCCATCTGTGTTCATCTGTGGTTTATTTATTTTATGCTGCAGGTTCGGATCCCTGCGGTCCCAGCCCAAACCTACGTCAGGCAGCACGTCGGCGGCAAGAGCCTGCCGCCCTCCATTCCCAACAAACCAGGCGAAGCATGCCGGGAGGAGTGTTTCTGGCTCAGCGGCGGGGTTTGCCCCAGTCGAGGGGGGCCCATTCGGTGAGTTCCCAGGGGAAGTCGTTGAGCAGATTGTCGATGTCGAGGCGATACTTGCGGGCGAGATCGCCCCCTTTAGCCCAGGGGTCCTGGCCTGTGAGGTGTTCTTCGACAAACCCCGGCTCGGCGTTGAAGGCGTGGCAGAAGAGATTTTTGTCGCTGCCGAAACCGCCGTATTTCTGCACGGTAATGGCAATCAGTTCGGTCATGGGCTTGAGGCGCATCTTTTTGATGTTGAGATCCGGCGGCAGACGGAACCATTGTCCCTGAGCAGGACTGTCGGGATTGTCATCGGTGCCGTCGCCTTGCAGCGCGGGCCAACTGTGCACTCCGCGGCGGGCGTTGGCCATGGTGAAGCAGATGGCATGGCGGATTTCGCCGCGGCGGGCCTCTTCAATACCGATCTGGCCGGGGGCGCCGATCATGCGGGTGACAAAGTCTGAGCCCTCGGTATGTTGGCAGGCGTAGTTTTTGGTGGCGAGGTCGAACATGTGTTCGTAATAGCCGCCGTAGGAAGCGGTCCACTCTTTGTCATTGTCTTTGAGGATGAAAAAGTATTCGCGGATAATGCCGGTGCCGATGTCGTAGATGGCCATGGCAGAATCGCCGCTACGCTGCGGGTTGGCGGCCCTGGCCCAGGCGGGAATGGGAATGTCGTCGTTGAAGAGAATTTTGCGCATGCGCGGGCTGACCATCGGATTGCGGAACTCGGGGACGTTGACCCGGACGCGGGGTGTGGCGGGGTCGCGTGAATCAACGACGTAAACCGGCAGATTGAAGAAGCGGTGGTTGAGGGAGGTGGTGACGCGGTTGTTGTACTTGGATGGCATCTCCTTCATGTAACGTGCCATGGCGGCAGAGTTTTCTGCGATCGGCATATCGGCGACACCCCGGTCATAAACCGTGTTTTCGGCGATATAGGTCGGGTAGAAAATGGAGCCGTTGACGGCGAGGTCGGCCGGAGAGGAGCTTTTGGGCTTGTTGCTGGTGCCGCTGGTCCAGCGCTTGAGGAGATCCTGAGCGGACTCGGATTTTTCCTCAGTTTCCTCCTCCGCTTCAACCTCGACGTCCCCCGGAGGCTGGCTGCGGGCGGCGGCCTCCTGTCGCAGTCGCTGATAGAGGTCGCTGGTCGAGCTGGTCTGGGCGACGACATGAATGCCCGCTGCCACAATCAGGAGAAAGGCCGTGCCGTGGCGGAGCAGTGGTATGAGGGGAGTTTTGATCGGAGTTTCAGGCAGCATCAGACGGGCCACTTTTCAGCATCGGAGGGTTTGACCGGGACGACAACACCGTCGGGTGCCCAGGCGAACATGACCTGGCCGGTGATGTTACGCAGTTCGAGGCAGCGACCCCAGGGAGTTTCGACCCATGAGCGGTCGCTCTCCTCGCCGACGATGCAGTAGTTGGGGTTGCCGTTGACCAGCACATCGGTATGCTTCTCGCAACCGGTTTCGGGGAAGAACCGCACAGTGGCGTTCTGCAGGCCGGTGAGCTGCCAACGTTTGCGGTAGATGGCGTGTTTGGGCGAGATGGGCAGGAGACTGAGGCGACCTT
>CAZMGQ010000503.1:0-1823 GCA_964565855.1 uncultured Lentisphaerales bacterium
TGCCCAGGCTGTCTGGAAGCCGCAGCTTTCCCGCCGTACCTGGGAACGGGCCGATGCCAGCTTCGACCGTGAGGACGGACATCGCTGGCAGAATCGTGCGACTCTGCCCGAGTCCTGGAATATCACCATCGACGGCATCAAGTTCATTCTCTCCGGCACCGACTTCGGCCATCTCGGAGTTTTTCCCGAGCAACGCGCCCAGTGGCAGTGGATTCAGGAAACTCTGGCCGGAGACGGGGCGGAACAGGCTGATGTGCTCAACCTCTTTGCCTATTCCGGCGGCTCCACTCTGGCCGCGGCCAAAGCCGGAGCGCGGGTGTGTCATCTGGATGCCTCGCGCGGCATGGTGGACTGGGCGAGCCATAATGCAGCCCTGAACCTGCTCGATAATCATCCCATCCGCTGGATTGTCGATGATGCCCACAAGTTTTTGCAGCGCGAAATACGACGCAACCGGCAATACGATGCCGTCATCCTCGACCCGCCGACTTTCGGACGCGGCCAGCGTGGCGAAATGTACCGGATTGAACAGGATCTGCCCGAAACGCTGGAACTTTGTCGCCAGTTGCTGTCGCCCCGACCACGCTTTATCCTGCTGAGTGCCCACACTCCGGGCTACTCGCCGATCGTACTCTCCAACATCCTGCAACAGGCCATGCAGGGCATGGAGGGACACATCGAATGTGGCGAAATGCTGCTGACCGGCGAAGCGGAAACACTGCCGCTGCCGAGCGGTGCCTATGCCCGCTGGATTGCGGGCCGCCAGTAAGCTTTATGCAATTTATTTGAATAACGTACTTACTTGAAACGTCTCCATTGTTAGAGTACCATGTGACGTGTTTTTGACCATCAGATTGAAAAGGAGAAATGTTATGAAGAAACAGATCATTACCATGTCAGCGGTTATTACCGTTCTCGGGCTCATCGCGACCGGCTGTGTATCCAGCAACCGTGGCGACTATTACACCCGCGGTCAGGCCCGGACAGCACACTCGACCGTACCGGCAACGATTGCCAGCATCAGGGAGATTACCATCGAAGGCACTGAAGGCATTGTCGGCACCATCGCCGGCGGTGTGCTCGGTGCGGTGGTCGGCAACACCATGGGCGGCGGTTCCGGCCGACGCGTGGCTCAGGTAGCCGGTGGTCTCGGTGGCGCAGCCGCCGGTGCAGCGCTCGAAGAAGCTGTCACCCGCAAGAGAGGTCTCGAGATTACCGTAACGTTCGAAGACGGCTCGCAGCTCGCAATTCCGCAGGAAATCTCGCCCAACGACAATTTCTACGTCGGACAGAAAGTCAATGTCATCAAGGATGGCATGGGCGTCATGCGTGTCCGTCCGTAACGGACCGGCCTGACTTACAGACAGGCACATTCCTGATTGCGGCAGCCTTGCTCCTGCCTCAATCGCTCAAGAGGCATCGGCTCTATGGAGTCGGTGCTTCTTTTTTTTCTTCCGGCTCTTGAATCCCAAAACTGCGGAAAATTTTGCTCTCCTATGCGCAAGTCCTTGCAATTGCGGTTCGTGAGGACACTCACCCTCCATGACATGCTCCCCCGCCGGTTGAAAAATGGCGTATGTCCAAGTCTGTATGACAGACATTCCTGTCTGTCCAGAAACGGATGCTGAAACTGCGCTCGGAGGAGCAAAGGGACAAAACGCAACTCTCGCAGAACATGGTTGAATCACAGCAGATTCAGAAAGACCGCCTGGATGTCGTAGTCTGTATGGCCCTCATGCCGCACTCTGGCAAAGCTGCCGCGTACCGTATCGTCCGGCACCTTGCTCACGAGCGTGATGCCACCGATGTCTTCCGGAGCCTGG
>CAZMGQ010000504.1:0-1822 GCA_964565855.1 uncultured Lentisphaerales bacterium
GTGTCCGCACAATCTCGACCTGATGCAGTGGCTCTTCGGTATGCCCGTGCGGGTACGGGCCTTCTGCGGCATCGGTAAACGCCATAATATCGAAGTCGAGGACGAGGTGACGGCATACCTCGAGTATGACAACGGTGCGACGGGTGTTTTCATTACCACCACCGGCGAGGCCCCCGGTATCAACCGCCTCGAAGTCTGCGGCGAGTACGGCAACATCGTCGTCGGCGAGGGCAAGCTCGAATGGACGCGCAACGTGATGGCTCAGTCCGAGTTTCTCAAAACCTCCAAGGGGGCTTTCTCACGACCGGATACCTGGAAAGTCGAAGTTCCCTGCCGCAACCATGGGGGCCAGCACAATGCCGTAACCCAGAACTTTATTGATGCGATTCTGGATGGAACCGAACTGGTTGCACCGGCAGCCGAGGGTATCCACTCGATTGAGCTGGCCAATGCCATGCTCTACTCTTCTCAGACTGAAAAGACGGTAGAACTGCCGCTCGATGCGGCGACCTATGAGCGGCATCTCAAGAAACTGATCAAAAACTCGACTTTCGTCAAACAGACCACAGGCGACACGGCCAGCCAGACGCTGGACCTCGATGCCTCTTATGGACGATGAGCGGGCCGCTGCGAGTGGCGGCACGACGCTCAGCAAGGAGACTTTACAAGTGACTGCAAACCAGACTTCTGAGAACAAAATCTATCTGACCGGCTTCGCCGATGAAGCCGCCAAGGACCTCGACGGCCAGATCCGCGCCACGCTTGAGCTGGGCTGGTCCAATATTGAATCACGCGCCATCGACGGCACTAACCTGCATGATCTCAGCGACGAAGCCTTTGAGCAGGTTGTCGAAAAACTGGCCGCCTCCGGTGTCAAGGTCAACTGCTTCGGCTCGACCATTGCCAACTGGGGCAAACAGATTACCGACCCCTTCGATGTGGACCTGGAACAGACCAAACGTGCCATCACACGCATGCAGCGTCTGGGCACAAAGCTGATCCGCATCATGAGCTATGCCGTGCTGAAAGACCGTTCGCCCGAAGACCAGATGTTTGAGGAACGTGTGGCACGGCTGCGTACCCTGACACAGATGTTTCTCGATGCAGGCATCCAGCCGGTACATGAGAACTGCATGAACTATGGCGGCATGGGCTGGTCCTACAGTCTGCGGCTGGTCGACCAGGTGCCGGGTCTCAAGCTGGTCTACGATACCGGCAACCCGATATTTACCGACGACCGCACCAAGCTCGAGCCCTTCCCCAAACAGTCGTCGTGGGAGTTTTACAGCCACGTCAAGGACCACATCGCCTACGTTCATATTAAAGATGGACGGATGGAGGGCGAAAAGACGATCTACAGTTGGCCCGGTGAAGGCGACGGCGACGTGCGTCGGGTTTGTGCAGACTTGATAGAGAACGGCTATGCGGGGGGAGTTTCGATTGAGCCCCACATGGGTGCAGTTTTCCACGATTCATCAGTGAAGACCGACGACGATGCTCGTTACTCGATGTATGTAGAGTACGGACGCCGCATGGAAGCCATGTTGCGCGAGCTGGGCGCAACACTGGCGTAAAGAGAAACAGGCAGCCGAGACAGCAGTTCTCCGGAGAGACAGCATAATGACAATTGCAATAGGTTCAGACCACGGTGGCTTCGACACCAAGGAAGCCATTAAGAAGGCACTGCTCGAGGCTGGCGAATCAGTCCAGGATGTGGGCTGCAGCTCGCTCGAATCAGTTGACTATCCCGATATCGCATCGGAGGTAGGTATCCGCATTTCGGACGAAGTTGCCGAGCGCGGCATCCTGATATGTACGACCG
>CAZMGQ010000505.1:0-1820 GCA_964565855.1 uncultured Lentisphaerales bacterium
ATCGTGATCGGGTTCGGTCTGGCACGAGCCGGACACCTCCATCTCGAGGAGCGGGTGGGCCTGACAGTTGCACTCCGGCGGATCGCCGCTGCCATTCTCATGCTGCTGGCACTCTCACTCTTTCAACTGACCAAGTAGTGCCTCCAGACTGCGGCAGATTTTGCTCCCCCATGAGCAAATCCCGGCAACTGCGGTTCGTGAGGACACTCACCCGCCAAAATATTTGCCAGATGGCTGACATAAAAATGGAGAGCGGCAGGGCCTTGCCGCCGAAAGAAAGAGGCTGATCAATCACTCAGGCGGTCGAAGCGACGCAGGCCGGGGAAAAGTTTTGCCCAGAGGCTGACACAGGCAATGGTGCCGATGCCACCACTGACGACTGAAATGATCGGACCGAAGAAATGCGCCACCAGCCCCGACTCAAAACCTCCCAGCTCATTCGACGAGCCGATGAAGATCGAGTTGACGGCCGAGACTCGGCCACGCAGCTCGTTGGGAGTGCGTAATTGAACCAGCGTATGACGCACAACCACGCTGATATTGTCGAATAGCCCGCTCAAAAACAACATGGCAAAAGACAGCCAGAAATAGCGTGACAGCCCGAAAATGACAATCGCCACCCCGTAAGCCCCGACAGCCAGCAGCATGTTGCGTCCGGCACGCCGCAAGGGTGGTCGTCGTGTCAGCACGAGTGCCATCAACATCGCTCCCAGAGCCGGTGCACTGCGCAGGATACCGAGTGCCTGTTCGGGGCGCAATCCCCAGGGGGCTTCGAGCAGATCACGTGCAAAAACCGGCAACAGGTAGGTCGCCCCGCCCAGCAGCACGGCCACCATATCGAGCGAGATTGACCCCAGGATAATCTTCTGCTGCCAGACAAAGGCCAATCCCTCGCGCAACTGTGCCAACATACGTCCGGGGAGGCTGCGGGCCGCATCGGGCAGCCGGATTGTAAGCAGCAGGCCGATAAAGACAATCGTGGTCGCCGCACTGAAGAGATAGGCGGAGTGAACGTTGATGGAGACAATCAGGCCACCCAGGGCGGGCCCAATCACGGACGAGAGCTGGTGCAGCGACGAACGCCACTTGATGGCGTTTTCGAGTGATGCCGGAGGCACCAGCAGCGGAACAATGGTAGCACTGGCCGGTCCGGCGAGCCGGTGAAATGCCGCATCGAAAAACAGCAGCACATACATGGCGGGGATGGAGCCCTGGAGTATGCTGAAAACCGCCAGTGCAATCGAAGTCAGCGAGGTGCCACCCAATCCGATGATCATGATCTTGCGGCGATCGTAAACGTCGGCCAGATAACCGGCCGGCAGGGTCAGGAGCAGCATGGGCAGCGCCTGTACCAGCCCCACCAGCCCCAGGGCGAAGGGCGAGTTGGTACGCTTGTACATCTCCCAGCCGATCGCCACACTCTGAGCCGCCGCTCCGACCTGGATCAGAAAACCACCCAC
The DNA here is from genome assembly GCA_964565855.1 of uncultured Lentisphaerales bacterium. Lineage (GTDB taxonomy): Bacteria > Verrucomicrobiota > Kiritimatiellia > RFP12 > JAZUKQ01 > CAZMGQ01. Next base: position 1,461 of record CAZMGQ010000505.1, read on the forward strand.
AAAAAAACGCCCGAAACCGGGCGAACGAAAAGCGAGATATGGGTCGTGACGGGCTGTCATGGCAGATGAATCAGGGGAGGCTCGCCGTGGTTTTCCGGACTTATCCATCAACCATGACCAGCCTCCCTCACGAACTGAAGACTCTATCAGGCGCCGAGCTGGTAGCGCTCGTAACGCTTGACTGTCAGGGTGTCGTCACACTCCTTGGCCACCTTGGCAATCAGATCCTTGACGGCCAGTTTGGAGTCGGCGGCCTTGACAAATTCCTGCTCCATGAGACAGATTTCACTATAGAATCTGCTCATGCGGCCATCGATGATTTTCTCAACAATATTGGCCGGCTTGTCCTGAGTGTCGGCC
>CAZMGQ010000506.1:0-1810 GCA_964565855.1 uncultured Lentisphaerales bacterium
TTGCGCACCGCCTCACGGTTGACCAGCGGCAGAGTACCGGGATACCCCAGACAACCGGGACAAACCTGGCTGTTGGGTGGTGCCGCAAAATCAGTGCCACAGGCACAGAACATTTTGGAAGCTGTATTCAGTTGGACGTGGATTTCCAGCCCGATCGTGGGAATATATTTCATGGCGGCTACTCCGTTTCAAACGCGTGGGCAAGCTGCAACAGCCGGGTCTCGGCCAGGGCGGGTGCCATAAACTGCACCCCGACAGGCAGCCCGGCGGCACTGCTGCCACAGGGCACTGAGATGCCACAGATGCCGGCCAGATTGGCGGCAGCAGTCAGGTGGTTGCTCTTCAGTCGCTCCCAGGGGTCGGACTCGGGCTTGTCGAGCCGATTAGGCAGATCAAGTGTCACCGGTGTCAGCAGGGCATCATATTCGGCAAAAGCCTGCTCAAAATCCTGCCGGATCAGACTACGCACCTTCAGCGCCTGCATGTAATAAGTCTGGTACATCTCATCCGTCAGCACATAAGTGCCGAAGATAATCCTCCGCTTGACCTCCGCCCCGAAGCCTTCACTGCGCGAACGGATGTAAAGCTCGTCCAGATTATCCGCCTCGGCACGTCTGCCGTAGCGTATGCCGTCCATACGGGCCAGTGCCGCCGCACCCTCGGCCGTGGCACAGACGTAATAAACCGCCAGCTCCTGTTCGGTATGTGGCAGGCTGGTCTCGGAAACCTCCGCCCCCAGAGCGGCGCAGCGCTCAGCCGCCGCACCGACCAGACGCCTGATTTCGGGGTCAACCTCCGGGCTGAAGTATTCGCACGGCAGGCCGATCTTGCGGCCCTTGAGCGATGCCCCTTCCAGCGCGGCGACATAGTCCGGCACCGGCTGATCGGATGTCGTATGGTCAAACTCGTCTTTCCCGGCCAGAACGCCCAGCATCAGCGCCGCATCGGCCACACTGCGGGTCAGGGTGCCGACACTGTCGAGCGAGGCGGCCATGGCCACAGTTCCGCTGCGCGAGACACGTCCATAGCTGGGCCGCAACCCGACGCAACCGCAGAAGGACGCCGGAGCCCTTACCGAACCGCCGGTATCTGTCCCCAGAGCCGCCGGCACCATGCCGCCCGCAACTGCCGCAGCCGAACCTCCGCTCGAACCGCCGGCCACAAACTCAGATGCCGCCGGATTGCGGACAGTCTTGAAAACACTGCCTTCCGACGATCCCATGGCAAACTCGTCCATCGCCGTCCGGCCAGCCATGATGGCTCCGGCTTCGCGCAGCCGTCTCACTACGGTTGCATCACCGGCAGCCCGATAGCCTTCCAGTATATGCGATCCACAACTGCACGACTCGCCCGCAACACTGATGTTGTCCTTGAGCGCGATCGGGACCCCCAGCAATGCTCCATCGGCACCAGCCGCCCGGGCTTCATCGGCCGCCGCCGCATCCCGTAGCAATGCCTCGCCATCGAAGACTGCAAAAGCCCCGATATCTCCATCGCGGGCAGCGACGTTATCGATGACAGATTGTGCCAGCTCGACTGCTGAAAAATCCCCCTGCCGCAAACCGGCCACTGCCGCAGAGAGTGAAAAACCTGCAAGGTCAGTTGACATTTATATTACTCCTGTTCGACCATTTTCGGCACACGGATCTCATCCCCGATCAGATCGGGTGCATTTTCAAGCGCCAGCTCGTGGTTGGCCCAGTCACGGCGTTCATCTTCACGGAATACGTTGCGCTGATTGTTACCGAAGATCATCGGCTCCACTCCCACCGTGTCCACGTTGGCCAGTTGCGCCACCCGGGCCTCGATA
>CAZMGQ010000507.1:0-1791 GCA_964565855.1 uncultured Lentisphaerales bacterium
GGCAGCATCCGCCTACGCCAAGGCTACGGCGCGACACGCGCAGGACGACGTGACAGTCGTCCCTCCCCACGGCGCGCCCGGCGGTCGCGCCCTACCCGATCCAGGCCGCTGGCTCAGGCAGCTTTGGGTGCCGGACGCGGAGCACCAAAGCGGCGCGGCCGGGTGGCGCGGTTGATCAGAGGCGTGATGGCATTCATGATCAGAATCGCGAAGCTGACCCCTTCAGGATAAGCCCCCGTGGGTACCGTGCGCAGAATCATGGTCAGAACCCCGCAGCCGATACCGAAGATCAGCAGTCCCTTGCGCGTGACCGGCGTGGTGACCATGTCGGTCGCCATGAAAAAGGCCCCCAGGAAAAGTCCGCCCGAGAGCAGATGTACCGGCACCGAAAGCGAGGCCTCCGGCTGTACCCAGCGCAGGATGGCGGCGAAGACAGCCACTGATCCCAGGTAGGCGACCGGGACATGCCAGGTGATGACGCGCCGCACGAGCAGGTAGATGCCGCCGAGCAGCAGCGCCAGAGCCGAGGTCTCGCCGATACTGCCGTTGACGTTGCCGATCACGAGGCGGCGAATCGTCTCGCCACCGAAAACCGCCGGCATGGGGGCAGCGGTACGGAGGGCTTCCTTGGCAACTCCGAGCGGGGTGGCGGTAGCCAGGGCATCGATGCCCGACCAGTTGGAGGCCGACCAGCTCGTCATGGTGGCGGCAAAGGAAATCAGCAGAAAGGCACGGCCGATCAGGGCCGGGTTGAAGGGGTTGTAGCCCAGGCCGCCGAAGAACTGCTTGGCAACGACGATGGCGACGACACTGCCGAGTGCCGCCTGCCAGAGCGGCAGTCCCGGCGGCAGGTTGAGCGCCAGCAGAATGCCGGTGATCAGGGCGCTGAAATCGCCGATGGTCTGTTCGCGGCGCATCATCAGGCGGCTGAGAGATTCGGCGCTCAGACAGGTACCGATACAGACCACCAGCAGCCAGAAGGCACTCCAGCCGAAAAACCAGATTGCCGCAAAACAGGCCGGCAGCAGGGCAATCACCACATCGAGCATGATGCCACGGATGCTGCTGCCTTCGTGTGCATGGGGCGAGGGGCTGACAGCCAGACGCGGCGGCGCGGGGGGTGCAGGCTTTTTGGGAGCCGCCGGCTTCTTGGGTGCAGCCGGTTTTGGAGTTGGTGCGTCAGGTTTGACAGCATCGGCGGCAGGGGCCTGCTTGGCGGTTGCTTCGGGGGCGGCGGCGGGAACTTGGGGAGTGGAGTCGCTCACGATTTCGTTTTCTCCAATCGACGTTTCAACATCACGGCGGCTTTGGCACGACGCATGTGCTGCACCAGCGGACGATGTGCCGGACAGACAAAGGCACAGGAACCGCACTCGAAGCAGTCCATCAGATTCAGCGCTTCGGCGGCGGGAATGCCGTCGGCCTCGATACACAGTGCCATTTCAGAGGGCAGCAGACACATCGGACAGGCATCGTTGCAGCGTCCGCAGCCGATACAGGGTTGCGAGGTGAAAAACTGCACTTCGGTCTTCGGTAGAGCCAGAATGCCGGAGGTGGTTTTGGTGACTGAAACCTCCATGGTATGCTGGGCAAAACCCATCATCGGGCCACCGGCTATCACCTTGGCGACATTGTCCAACATGCCTCCGCTGGCGACGAGCAGATCCTCAAAGGTCGTCCCCACCCGCACACGATAGTTGCGCGGCTGCGGCACGCCGCGTCCGGTAACAGTGACGATCCGTTCGTCGAGCGGATAGCCGTTGACCACGGCATTCCAGATGGCATAGGTCG
>CAZMGQ010000508.1:0-1787 GCA_964565855.1 uncultured Lentisphaerales bacterium
GGGCAGGTGGGCGTCGGTCTGCAATGTGCCGTTCGTTATTAGTCCTTTTCGTCCTCGCCCGGAGTCTCGGCTTCGCTTTCGACGACCTCAGGTGAGACAGTTTCGCGGATTTTGGCGATAATTTTATCGGTCACATCCGGGTTCTGCTCCAGGAAAGAAGCGGCGGCGGCGGCCCCCTGACCGATCTGTTCGCCCTCATAGCTCATCCAGGAGCCTCGACGGACAATCAGGTTGGATTTGATTGCAGCCTCCAGCACCGAGCCGTGCCACCAGATGCCGCGGTCGTAGAGAATATCGAACTCGGCCTCGGTAAAGGGCGGTGCAACCTTGTTTTTAACCACTTTGACCCGTGTGCGGTTGCCGGTGACAGTGCCGGAGGAGTCTTTGATGGCACCGATGCGGTGAATGCTGAGACGGACGGAGGAATAAAACTTGAGCGCGCGGCCACCGGGAGTGGTTTCGGGATTGCCGAACATGACACCGATTTTCTCGCGCAACTGGTTGGTGAAAATGCAGACGGTTTTGCTCTGAGCCAGCATGGCGGTCAGCTTGCGCATGGCCTGCGACATCAGGCGTGCCTGCAAACCCACATGTGTATCGCCCATCATGCCGTCGAGTTCGGCCTTGGGTGTCAGGGCTGCCACCGAGTCGATCACGACCACGTCGAGCGAGCCGCTGCGGACGAGCTGTTCGGTAATGGTAAGGGCTTCTTCGCCGGAGGTAGGCTGAGCCACCAGCAGGTCGTCGAGCTGGACACCGATGCGTTTGGCATAGGCCGGGTCGAGCGCATGTTCGGCGTCGATAAAGGCTGCCATGCCGCCCTCTTTCTGGGCGCTGGCGATCACATGCAGTGCGAGGGTGGTTTTGCCTGAGGATTCGGGGCCGAAAATTTCAGTCACACGGCCACGTGGCAGGCCCCAGACCCCCAGAGCCATGTTGAGGCTGAAGGATCCGGTCGAGATAGTTTGAATGTTTTTGGTCGCTTCAAACTCGCCCATACGCATGATTGCGCCGTCGCCGAATTCCTTGCGGATTGAGGCAATGATTGATTCCAGTTCGGTAGCGCCTGCAGCGGTTTTTCTGGCCATTTTATTCTCCGGATAACTGATTGTCGTAGCATTTGCTTGAAGTGAACAAGTCTAACATCTAAGCCATTTTTCCGCAAGAAAATGAAAAGCCAAAACAGCTTCCTTGAGGAGCTGGATCAAAAGCAGGGCTGTAAAAAGTAATAAGAGAGCCGCATCAGTCTGTTTTCTTTTCCCCATTTCCTGCGTTTTCACCGGTTTGGTTATCATCTTTTGTCCCGAGCTGGCGCTCGGGGATCCCAGGAGCTGGCGTTTGGTTGTGCTGCAGGTACGGAGCCCTGCGGTCCCAGTTGTCCCAGAGAAACACGCCATGATCTCATGCAAGAGATCGCATAAACCCTAATCCGCCCACTCGCTCGCTGTGGTGGAGAGCTCGATCTGCAGCTCCAGGTGGCCGTCGCGGGGTCGGGCGATGGCTGTGGCAGTGCGGAAGGCTGCGGCAGCATGGAGGCTGTTGACGATCTTGGCGATCTGCCGATCCGTAGCATTTGGAGTGCCGAAGGTGCGTTTGCCGAAGAGGTAAACCGAGAGCAGACTGCCGAGTTCCTGCGTCGTACGGGGCAGGTCGATCCATAACAGACCACAGGCATCGGGATTGCGAGCGAGCGTGTCTTCGAGCAAGCGGAAATGTCCGCCGGGAATGGTGGCAGAGTCCTGACTCTGCCGCGTAGCTGAGGCGAGATGCGAACCGACATCGAGAAA
>CAZMGQ010000509.1:0-1778 GCA_964565855.1 uncultured Lentisphaerales bacterium
GACGGCGATGTTGCCTGGGATGCCCCCTGGGGGCGTGGACGGCCCGGCTGGCACATCGAGTGCTCGGCCATGGGCATGCAGTACCTCGGCGAATCGTTCGATATCCATACCGGCGGCGTTGACAACCTCTTCCCGCATCACGACAACGAGATCGCCCAGAGCGAAGCCGCCACCGGCAAACAGTTTGTCACCACCTGGCTCCACTGTGCCCACCTGCGTGTCAACGGCGAAAAGATGTCGAAGTCGCTCGGCAACTTCTACACCCTGCGCGACCTGACAGACAAAGGCTACAGCGGCCGCGAAATCCGCTTCGTGCTGATCGGGGCCCACTACCGGCAGAGTCTCAACTTCACCTTCGAGGCCCTCGCCGCCGCCCGTACCGTACTGGGCCGCTTCGATGAGTTCACCGCCCGTCTGCGTGGTGCCGGGGCCGTTCAGAATGGCTCTGCCGACGCAGCTCCCGACTGGGCACAACAGGCTCTGACCGCCTTCCGCAATGCCGCTTTCGACGACCTCAACCTGCCACTCGCGATCAGTGCCATCCACGGCATCGTCAGCGACGGCAACCGTGCACTCGATGCCGGTCAGCTTGACGCTGCAGCCGCCACGGGCATCATGGCCGTACTGGCCGAATGTGACAGCCTCCTCAACGTGCTCCAGCTCGAAGAGAAAGAGGAAGCCCTCCCCGACGAAGTGCAGCAACTGCTCGATGAACGGGCCACCGCCCGTCAGAACAAGGACTGGGCCGCCTCCGACCGGCTGCGCGACGCCATCGCCGCCGCCGGCTGGGAAGTCCGCGACAGTCCCGAGGGGCAGAAAACCAAACGGCTGACAAAATGAAGCAACGCGGCAGAATGATCACCTTCGAAGGTCCCGAAGGCGGCGGCAAGACGACCCACCTCAAGATCCTCGCCAACCGGCTGCGTAACGAGTTCGGCCTGACGGTCCGCACCACCCGCGAGCCCGGCGGCACCCCGACGGGCGAAACCATCCGCGGACTGTTGCAGCACAACGCCGCCGGTGAGCCCCTCTGCGATTCAGCCGAGGTCTTCCTCTTCTGTGCCAGCCGTGCCCAGCTCTGTTGCCATGTGCTGGAGCCGGCCCTGGCGGAGGGCGAGTGGGTCATCTGCGACCGTTTCACCGACTCCACCCTCGCCTATCAGGGTTACGGACGCGGCTTCGATCTCGCCCTGCTGCGCAGTCTGAACGACTTCGCCACCGGCAGCGTCGTGCCAGACCTAACGCTGCTGCTCGATGTCCCGGTCAGCAGCGGCCTCGAACGTGTCGGCGTCCGCTCCAACGGCAACCACGACCGGATCGAGAGTGAATCTCTCGCCTTCCATGAACGGCTGCGTCAGGGCTATCTGGAACTGGCCGCCGCCGAACCGCAGCGTTTTGCCGTTATCGACGCCACCCAGCCCCTCGCAACCGTCGCCGCCCAGGTCTGGCAGGCCGTCGCAACCCGCCTGATCAACCGCTGAAAACATAGAAAAAGCGCAGGGAAAAGCGAAAGAACACGAACCCTCGAATCTGTCGAATCGAATCGACGGAATCGACTGTCACGGCATCCGCCGTGACGCCATGACCCGCGACACCATGACACCCGGAGTCACAGAGTCCGGAGTCCGGGGTCAAAAAACGCAGGACTTGCCATTTCAGGTAGGGCTCTGTACCAGTTATCCTCCCGAACTTTGTCGCATATCCTTACGGGGCTCAGGCCAACGGCCGCGCCCCGGAGTGGCCCCCGGGGTGGCGGAGCGGTTAAGTCGGAAAACGTG
>CAZMGQ010000510.1:0-1774 GCA_964565855.1 uncultured Lentisphaerales bacterium
GTTTCGAGAAAGATGTCTGCGATCAGAACGTAACCTTCTTTTTTGGCCACGCTGGCAAAAAAGGTATAACGGGTACGGGCCTGAGACTCACCGGCAAAAGATGTCAGCAAGTTTTTTTCAGTACGGGTTCCTTTGATGGAAGCCATGATGTTTACTCCTTGTGTGACGCTGTTAGCGTTAGTGAACGGGCCGCATTATAGGACAACATGTGTTTTTTTTCAACGTCCGCTTTTAGAGCATGTCAAACAGGCCCCTTTTCTGCTAAACTTCCCCTCAAATGACGTGCAATCCGCTAATTGACTCCAACCGGCTGGCTATCATTATTCCCGCCTACAACGAAGCGGCTTCCCTGCCGCCGCTGCTGGCCGAAGTTGCGGCGGCCGAGCCGGAGGCTTTCGTCGTTGTAGTCAGCGACGGCTCGACCGACAACACTGCCCATGTCGCCCGGAAAACCGGCGCGGCCGTGCTGGATCTGCCCTGCAACCTCGGTGTCGGTGGCGCCGTACAGGCCGGGCTGCGCTTTGCCTGGTCGCTGGGGTTTTCACAGGTGGTCAGGATCGATGGCGACGGTCAGCACCCGCCGACCGGGATCGCACGTTTACGCCAGGCAGCCGCCGAGACAGGTGCCGACCTGGTGGTGGGCTCGCGTTTTCTGGGTGAGTCCGAATACGGCAGTACGGCTGCCCGGCGCCTGGGCATCCTCGGCCTCTCGGCCATGCTCTCACTGATCTGCCGCGCCCGCATTACCGACCCCACTTCCGGCATGTGGCTCCTGCAGGGGCCGCTGCTGAGGTATTTCGCCCATGAGTTCCCGGCCGAATATCCCGAGCCCGAAGCCCTGGCTCTCCTGCGCCGCCAGGGCTACCGCTTTGTCGAAACTCCGGTCGCCTTCCGTGCCCGGCAGCATGGCGAGTCAACCATCGGCCGCTGGGGCGCACTCTACTTTGCCCTCAAGGTCGGACTCGCACTGGTTATGGACCGGGTGCGCCCCATCAACCGCCATTTTGCCAACCCCCAACCACAGAGCAACTGAAAGTGGAAACAGTCTTCTACAATTTCATCGTCTCCGGTGCCGGCAGAACGATCTCAGCGGTCTGCGGCCTGCTGCTCCTGATCTGGCTGATCCGCTCGCTCATACTCCGCCGCAGCGATGCCGCCCTGATACTGGTGACCGGTGCCCTGGTGCTGGGTCTGCTGCTGCTGGCCGGGGCGGCTTTCCCGGCCGTCTGGCTCCGTCTGCTGAATCTGCCGCATCTGGCCCGCATCAGACTGCTGATGGCTGGTGTTAGTCTGCTGGTACTGCTGGTGGCCTTTGAATCAATCCGACGCGGCCTCCTGCGCGAACGTTATGCCCTGCTCTGGATCGCCACCGGCGGACTGATTCTGCTCTGTGCGATCATGCCCGATACACTGGGGTGGCTCTCACGGACTTTCGGCATGCAATATGTCACCACGGTGGTAGCGGTAGTCTTCACCTTCCTGATACTGGTGGCGTTTCATTTTTCGCTGGCCCTCTCACGCAGCGAATCCGACCTGAGCAAGATTGCCCAACGCTGCGCCCAGCTCGAAGCACGCTTGGAACTACTCGAACGTCATATCAAGACCGGGATCGACCAGTCCGACAAATCCGACCCGCTATCTGAACAAGATTCCCACAAACCGGACACTTAAAATCGGGATCGCTATCGGTATCGGGTCTCGGGATCGAAAAACTTCAGCCTGTATCCGACGTCCCTGCGAGCCAAGCAGCGGTATTAACCGGGAGGGGCAAGTG
>CAZMGQ010000511.1:0-1768 GCA_964565855.1 uncultured Lentisphaerales bacterium
TTCTCTGTGCCGGTTACTTTGTGCTGACGCGCAAATATCGCAAAAACACGGATCCCTTCGTGTTCGGCGTGCCGGTTTTTCTGACCGCGGCCCTGGTTCAGGCGGCCATCGGCTTTGCTTTCGGCGACGGCATCCAGCTCGGCGACCAGACAGCTCAGGCCGCCCGCTGGGCGATGCTGGGGCTGGTGCTCTTCCCGACTGTCGGGGGCCACATGCTGGCGATCTTCCTGCTGCGGCATATATCGTCGCAGATGATGACCCTCTCCGTTCCCTCACAGTTTGTGCTTTCCACCACTGCTGCCATGATCCTCTTCAAGCAAGAGCTGACAATGGCTTTTGCGGTCGGGGCAGTCATAGTCCTGAGCGGCGTGGCTCTGGGTGTGGCCGGAGCCAGTGCGCCGAAGCCGCCAGCAGCCCGCGATTGACGCACGCAGCCAGCGACAAGTTGCCACGCCACGTGTAGATTTGTCGCGCCCTCCAATTTTATGCTATCCGTTCGGGTTTATCATGGAGGGTGGCAGGCTCTTGCCGCCGGAAGAAAGAGCAGAAGCCTACGCTAAACAAGTCGTGGAAGGGGAAGAAGAAAACTGTAGAACAGACATTCTTGTCTGTTCCAGTATATGACAGAGCACAGGCAGGAATGCCAATGGTACAATAAGCCGCCGAAATAAAATATAGCGGCAACTCCCGCTTTCACAGTTTTGGCTCTTGAAAAAATACTGGCACGGGTTCTGCTTTTCAGCAACCGGATACACTTGGAGCTGATGGTGGACAAACGACTGAAAGAGAGAAAAAGCAAGAAAGCCTTCTGGCATCATTTTGACCGGTGGGCCCTCCTGCTGGTTGTCGTGCTGCAGGCGGGCATCCTGCTTTCGTATCGCCTGCGTCAGCGGACAGCCGAAGCGGTTGAGCCGACAGCCGACCGGCAGCCAACCCACAGCGAGACCTGTGATGACGACTGTGCTATGGCGGCATCAACCTCCCGCAGCAAATCACGTGCGGTAGCGACAACACCGGTCTGTTACGACAATGCCCTGCGGGCCCCCCTCTCGGTGGACTCGGCCTCATTGAAAGCAACGTGGCAGGTTTTGCGCCGTTCCCCGGCATTGGACATTGCCGACCGGGTCGATTTTTTTGAAGTGCGCCTGAGCGTACCCGAGGGCGTTGGCCAGGCGGCCCTGGCAAGGGTCGAGGGTCGCCAGCTACAGATCGAAGTTCCTGCTGTCGGCGGGGACACCCGTATTCTGCGGCGCGTACAGTTGCCCTCCGCGCCTGCCACCGACTCGCCGCCGCGCCTGGTTTTCACCAACGGCATCCTGCGGATAGTCGTCAGCAAGTAGATTTCATGCGCTGCGGACGGCTCGGCGATCCGTCCCTGCCTCAAATCACTTTTCACCGTTTTGAATGCCGTTCTGCCGGGAGAGCTTGCGGTTGACGCAGGTCAGGTAGGCCTTGGCACTGGCTTCGACAATATCGGTGCTGGCGGCTTTGGAGGAGACGATGATGCCGTCCTCGAAACGTACCCGTACACTGACTTCGCCTTGGGCATCCTTGCCGGCACTGACCGCCTGGATCGAATAATCGAGCAGTCGTCCGCTGACACCGGTCAGACGGTCGATCGTCTGCAACACGGCATGGACCGGACCGTCGCCCGTGGCGGCGTCCTGGATGGTCTCGCCGTTGCGACTGAGCCGTACCGTGGCGGTGGGTACCGTCTGGGGCGAACCGGTGGCGACATGCAGGTAATCGATCCGGTACATGCCGGGGA
>CAZMGQ010000512.1:0-1761 GCA_964565855.1 uncultured Lentisphaerales bacterium
GTAATCCATGGGAATGAAGACGTCTTCCCCTTGCGTCGGCCCGTTCATGAATACGGTGCCGACAGGATAGTGGCGCCGGCCGGTGATCACGCCGGGGGTCGAGGTGGGAATCAGGGCGCAGGTTATGCCAAGTTCTTCGGTGTCGCCGAGCAGATGATCGGGGTCGAAGGTGCGGAAGGCGAGACCGAGCACCGTGGCGACCGGCGCCAGAGTGATGTAGCGTTTGTTCCAGCTGACCCGCAGGCCGAGCACCTCTTCCCCCTGCCATTCACCTTTGCAGACGACGCCACGGTCCGGCATGGATGCCGCATCGGATCCGGCGGAAGGTCCGGTGAGGGCAAAGCAGGGAATGTCCTCGCCGCTGGCGAGCCGGGGCAGATAGTGGTCCTGCTGTGACTCGGTGCCGAAATCGCGCAACAGCTCTCCGGGGCCGAGAGAGTTGGGAACCATGACGGTGATCGCCGCCGTCAGGTTGCAGCTGGCGATTCGGCCTACCACGGCGGAGTTGCCACAGGGTGTGAACCCCAGGCCACCGTATTTCTTGTCGATGATCAGGCTGAAAAAGCGGTGTTCCCGCAAGAAGTCCCAAGCCTCCTTGGGCAGATCGCCGCGCTGCTGAATATCCCAATCGTCGAGCATGGCGCAAAGTTGCGCGACAGGGCCATCCAGAAAGGCCTGTTCATCTTCTCTCAGGGCCGGTTGCGGCGTCGTGAGCAGGCGGTTCCAGTCAGGGTCGCCGGAAAAGAGCTCGGCGTCCCACCACACCGTTCCCGCCTCCAGGGCTTCGCGCTCCGTATCCGACATTTTCGGTGCAATTTTCTTGAACCACTGGAAGAAAGGGCGGGAGACCCATTGAGTCCGCGTCGGTGTGTGAGCCAGGATGGCAAACGCGAGAGCCACAACAGCAGTGAGCAAAACACTCCACAGCGGCTGGTCGGCAATGAGCAGAACGAGAAAAATCGCCCCCAGCACCGCCGCGGAAGCCGTGAGGCTCGCCTTGAAGTAAGCCAATGCCAGCAGAGCTATGCAGAGAACGATAAATCCGGTCATGCGGGATATCTCCTTTTGGGTCGTTTCATTCTAGGGTCTGTTGCCCACTCTGTCGTGGAATTTCAGAGTGCTCGCTTCAGCCACTTTTTGCACGCAGGAAAGGGGCTTCACCGCATCACGCGCTATCCTGCCACTCATAATGGTCTGTTCTATTAAAATAGATCAGTTTTTTCTCGCGGAGACAAAGTTCGGAGAAAGCGGTGTTTTGATGGTTGTATTGAAGCCAGTGGGTAGTATCGCTGTGTAAAAAGTGGGAGAGGGTGATGCCGATCGCCACGCCATGAGACACCACCACGATGTTCCGTCCTCGATGAACACTGAGGGCTTCCTCGATGGCGGCCAGCATGCGGTCGCGCACCACGCGCTGTGATTCACCGCCGGGTGGTGCAAAATCCGGATCGCTGTAGATACGTCCCTCTTTGTCATGACCGCTGTTGATGTCGTCGAAATGAAGGCCCTCCCAGTCACCGAGACAAAGCTCCTGAAATCTTGGGTCGAGGTTGACCTGGAGACCGTGCCTCGAAGCAATTGCCTCCGCAGTGTTGCGTGCCCTCTGCAAAGGACTTGCGAACACCAGATCGGGCTTCATCACATTGTGGAAATAGCTGCTTAGTTGTCGAGCCTGGGTATGGCCAAGCTCCGTCAGCGGCGTATCTGTGCTGCCGTGCCAGACGCGCTCGACATTTGCCGGCGTCTGACCATGGCGGACGA
>CAZMGQ010000513.1:0-797 GCA_964565855.1 uncultured Lentisphaerales bacterium
TGCTGTCTTTCTGCCTGCTGCATGTATTTTCACCAACTGCGATGAAGTCGCAATTCACTTTACTCGATGTTCTGCACCTGTTCGCGAAAAGCTTCCAGTTCGGCTTTGAAACCGATCACGAGCCGGGCCAGGGTGGCGTCGTTGGCCTTGGAGCCGATGGTGTTGATTTCGCGCAATAGCTCCTGACACAGAAAGTCCAAGGCCCGTCCGCAGGGACCGGTGGACTCCAGCAACTCAAGAGCCTGTTCGAAGTGGCTGTCGAGCCGTGTCAGTTCTTCGGAAATATCGGCGCGGTCGGCAAAGAGAGCCAGTTCGCGCAGCAGTGCCGGGTCATCGGGTTCAATCGGCAGGGGTATCTCCTGCAGCCGTTTGAGCAGGGCCGTCCGATGATCCTCGACCACCAGCGGAGCTCTTGCCTGTAGTTGCGGCATCATTTCCTCGAGTCGCTGCAGGCGCTCTCTGAGATCTGTCTCCAGAGCTGCGCCCTCGCGCTGTCGCATGTTAATCAACTCGTCCAGTGCCAGTTCGAGTGCTCCGGCCAAGGCCTGCCAGAGTTGCTCGCCAGAATCCAGTTCGGGTTCGCTCTGGAAAATCGGCCAGGGCAGTTGCAGCAGGGTGCTGGCACTCAGGTCATCCGCCAGTCCCAGCTCGTCCGCCAATCCGCGCAGAGCCTCAATCTGTTCCCGGGCCAGCTCCGGTTGCAGGGTGGCGGCCGCTCCGGGCAGACCATGCAGACGCACCGTGCCCCGTACATGGCCGCGCACAATCCGTTTGCGTACCAGACTCGCCGCCCGGGC
>CAZMGQ010000513.1:807-1759 GCA_964565855.1 uncultured Lentisphaerales bacterium
CCGGGCTTCGAATGTCGCCATCTCGCGTGGCAGATTCAGCGTCAGATCAAACTGTTTGCGGTTGACGCTGCTCAGTTCGACATCCACGCGCCGACCGTCTGCGGCAGCCATGCCCCGCCCGAACCCCGTCATGCTCAGAATCGCCATCCGTCGGTTACCTCAACTAAGGTCTTCGGTGGAAACATCGGCTTTGAGTTTGCCAGCCTTCCACTTGAGCCAGCCATCGATAAACATCTGCAGATCGCCATCCAGTACTGCCTGGACGTTGCCGGTCTGGATGCCGGTACGAAGATCTTTGACCATGGTATAGGGCTGCAGGACGTAGGAACGTATCTGGCTACCCCAGGCTATGGAGCCTTTTTCACCGTAGAATTTCTCCATGCTCTGGCGCTGTTTGTCCAGCTCCAGCTCGTAGAGCCGCGCCTTGAGAACGCTCATGGCCTTGCTGCGGTTTTTGTGCTGCGAACGTTCGGCCTGACAGGAGACGACGATCCCGCTTGGGATGTGGCGGATACGGATCGCCGAGTCAGTCTTATTGACGTGCTGGCCGCCGGCGCCACTGGCACGGAAAGTATCGACCTCCAGGTCCTCGTCACGGATGTCGATCTCGATATCCTCATCGACTTCCGCAATCACATCCAGCGATACAAAAGAGGTGTGACGCCGTTTGTTCGAGTCGAAGGGGCTGATCCGTACCAGCCGGTGCACACCCCGTTCGGCCTTGAGGTAGCCATAGGCGTTCGGACCGCGCACCCCGAAGGTCACATTCACGATTCCGGCCTCTTCGCCATCGGCAATATCCACCGTCTCCACCTCGAAACCGGCATCCTCGCAATAGCGCTGATACATGCGGTAGAGCATCGAGGCCCAGTCGCAGGACTCGGTTCCGCCTGCCCCGGCATGGATCGAGAGATAGGCATTGCTGCCGTCCATCGGGCCGTTGAGCAGCGAG
>CAZMGQ010000514.1:0-1758 GCA_964565855.1 uncultured Lentisphaerales bacterium
GCTTTGATTATCTGGACGTTGAATGAGGGGGAACATGATATGACCGACAGCGACAAAAAACTGATTCGTAACTCCACCGCCGAATTCCTGATCTTCACCGGTCAGGCGGGTGAACAAAGTATTGAGGCTCGCTATGAGGATGAGACCATCTGGCTATCCCAGAAACTCATGGCGACCTTGTTCGATGTCGGGGTCAACACGATCAATTACCACCTGAAAGAAGTCTTTGAGAGCGGTGAAGTTCAGCCTGAGGCAACTATTCGAAAATTTCGAATAGTTCAAACCGAAGGGAGCCGGAAGGTCACCAGGGGTGTCGATTTCTACAACCTCGATGCCATCATCTCCGTTGGTTACAGGGTCAATTCCGTGCGGGCTACCCAGTTTCGCCAGTGGGCCACACAGGTCCTGCGCGAGTTTGCCATCAAGGGCTATGTGCTGGACAAAAAGCGCATGGAAAACGGCGCGTTCCTGGGTGAAGACTATTTCGAGCGCCTGCTGGAAGAGATCCGCGAGATCCGCCTCTCGGAACGGCGCTTCTACCAGAAGATCACCGATATCTATGCCACCAGCGTCGATTACAATCGTGATGCGCCGACCACCAAGGCGTTTTTTGCCAAGGTGCAGAACAAGCTGCATTTCGCCATCCATGGCCATACCGCTGCCGAGTTGATCCTGCAGCGGGCCGACAGTACCAAAGCCAATATGGGGCTGACCACCTGGGAGAAGGCCCCTGACGGAAAGATTTTGAAAACCGATGTTGCGGTGGCCAAAAACTATCTGATCAAGGAGGAGCTGGAAGCTCTGGGGCGGATCGTGAATGCCTATCTCGACCTTGCGGAAGAACGCGCACTGCGCAAAATCCCCATGACCATGGAGGACTGGGCCAAGCGGTTGGATGCTTTCCTGGAATTTACCGAGCGTGACATTCTGCAGCACAGCGGAAAAGTGAGCGCGGAGATTGCCAAAGCCCATGCCGAAAGCGAGTTCGAGAAGTATCGTATCGTGCAGGACCGGCTGTTTGAAAGTGACTTTGACCGGATAGTGAAGCAGATCGAATCAGCCGGAGAGGAAAAACCGGAGGAAGAATAGCCCTGCCGACTTGGGGGTTGACTTGAGGTGTGACTTGGGGAGGGACTTGCGACAAACTCGCGACACGGCTTGCGACATGCACTGGCTAAGCGATCAAGTACCGACCAAGTAACCGACCAAGTAAATTTCTGAAAGAGAGTTTATGACTCATCCTGCCTTCCAACGATATATCGGCATCGACTACTCCGGCGCGGAAACGCCGGATTCCAGCCTGAAGGGCCTGCGGGCTTATGAGGCGAGCCGAGAGTCTATGCCGCTGGAGGTGGAACCGCCGCCCAGCCCGCGCAAGTACTGGACCCGGCGCGGCTTGGCGGAATGGCTGGCGGAGCGTCTGTCTGAAGATGTGCCGACCATCGTTGGTATCGACCACGGTTTTTCCTTTCCCCTGCGGTATTTTGAGGTTCATTGGCTGGAACCGGATTGGCCGACCTTCCTTGATGATTTCCAGAAACACTGGCCGACCGACGCCGAGCACACCTACGTCGATTTCATTCGCCACGGTTCACGGGGCGAGGGCGAGGTCCGTTCCGGCAGCGTCCGCTGGCGACGGATCACCGAGGAGCGGGCCGGGGCCAAATCGGTCTTTCATTTTGACGTGCCCGGTTCAGTGGCCAAATCGACCCACGCCGGACTGCCGTGGCTAAGGTATCTGCGCAATCAGCTTGGGGA
>CAZMGQ010000515.1:0-1755 GCA_964565855.1 uncultured Lentisphaerales bacterium
ACTGGTGGCCGGCACGGGTATCGGAGGCGCGGCGCAGTGGGTCACGGTGCTGCTCTTTGTCGAGGTTGCCAAACGGGCCAACGCCAAGCTTTCGCGGGCGCAGCTCTTCATCCTCTTCTATATGAGCGGCATGATGATGGGACGCTCGGTCTATGGCACGCCGCTTTACCAGCAGTTTCTGGTGCGCTCGGATGCCGCCATCGCTACCGGTGTGGCTTCCGAAATCCCCTCATGGGCCGCTCCCTCGATGCAGCAGCTCAACGAATCCCTGCCACGCACCTTCTTCCACCGCGCCTGGCTGCCGTTTCTGGGCCTGATGGTCTTCCGCGAGGTCTTCGGCCGGATCGACAATGCCGTACTGGGCTACGGTCTCTTCCGCCTGACCTCCGATATCGAGCGCCTGCCCTTCCCGATGGCACCGGTCGGTGCCCAGGGCATCCTGGCCATCTCTGAGCAGGTCGAGGGCGCAGCCAAAAGTTCGGGTACCAACATGCGCTGGCGCATGTTCTGTATCGGTTCGGGTATCGGCATGATCTTCGGCCTGATCTATATGGCTCTGCCAACCCTTACCGGTGCCATTTTCGACAAGCCCCTGATGGTCTTCAAGATTCCCTTCGCTGACTTCACAACTTACACGGCCAAGATACTGCCGGCTGTCGCCACGGGTCTCTCGTTCGACCTCGGCAACGTGATCCTCGGCATGGTGCTGCCGTTTTTCTCGATGGTCGGCAGCTTTATCGGGCTGATGATCACCTTTATTCTCAACCCGATTCTCTATAGTCAGGGTCTGATGCGCACCTGGGAGCCTGGGCAGTCCACCGTGCTGACGCTCTTCTCGAATAACATCGACTTCTACTTCAGTTTCCAGATCGGTATCTCGCTCGCCATCGCCTTCTACGGTATCTACGTCGCCATCTCGACCATGCGCCGCTCGGGCAAAAAACGCGATGCTACCGAGGTTCGCAAAGCTGCCGAGCTGGACGAACTCTCGCGCAAGCGCGGCCACTTCCCCGGCCGCTATGTGCCGATGGTCTATGCCGTCACCTCGTCCTGCTACATCCTGCTCTCGGGCTACCTGATCGACTGGGACTACCGCGTCATCCTCGTCCTGCTCTTCTTCGCCTACTGTTACACGCCGCTGATTTCATACGTCACCGCCCGTCTCGAAGGGCTGGCCGGCCAGGTGATCGAGATTCCCTTCATCACCGAGCTGTCGTTTATCCTCTCGGGTTACAAGGGTGTTGCCATCTGGTTCCTGCCGATTCCCAAGGCCAACTACGGTGTCCAGGTCGTCAGCTACAAACAGGCCGAACTGCTGGGCTGCAAATTCACCTCGATCTGGAAATCACAGCTTTTTCTTTTCCCGATCATTATCCTTTCCACAATCGGCTTCTCCAGCTTCATCTGGGGACTGGCCGAAATCCCCTCCACAATCTATCCCTTCACGATGGAAATCTGGGACCTCAATGCCAAGAACGCCTGTTTGCTCTACTCCTCCACTCTGGGCGAATACTCGCAGTTCAAGGAAGCCCTCGGCTGGGGCCGCTTTATCGCCGGTTTCGGCTCGGCCGGCATCCTCATGAGTATCCTGGGCTGGTTCGGTGCCCCGACAATGCTCTTCTTCGGCCTCGTCCGCGGGCTCGGCCAGACTCTGCCACACTCCGTCGTTCCCAACTTCATCGGTGCCCTGATCGGCCGCTTCTACTTCGAGCGCCGCTTCGGACGCGAATGGCGCAAGATGATCCCCGTCGTCAG
>CAZMGQ010000516.1:0-1751 GCA_964565855.1 uncultured Lentisphaerales bacterium
TGAAACTCTCTTTGCGTCAGGGCCTGACCGGCTCGGCACCGCCGCCGGGCCAGCGATAGTCGGTGCTGCCGTAAAACAGCGCGCCACGCCTTGAAAGGGTTTGGGTCTTGCCAACACTCCACGGCGTGAACTCCACCTTGTGACCCATTGTGCTCAGAATTTCCAGGGTGTCACGGCTGATCCCTTTTTCTACTTGCAGCACATCCGGAAGCCATTGATGGTGGACGCGGGGCGCCGCCGTTGCCTCGGCGATGTTCATGTCGAAGTCCACGACATTGAGCACCATCTGCAAGACAGCGGTAATGATCCTGCTGCCACCGGGACTGCCGGTGACCATTACCGGTTCCCCGTCGCGGAACAGAATCACCGGCGTCATGGAGGACAGCGGGCGCTTGTTCGCGGCAATGGCATTGGCATCATTGCCAATCAGGCCGTAGGCGTTGGCGGCCCCCACTTTTGCGGAAAAGTCGTCCATTTCGTTGTTGAGCAAGAAACCCGCACCGCTCACCGAAATGCCATTGCCATAAGAGAAGTTCAGGGTGTAAGTGTTGCTGACGACGTTGCCCACCTCGTCCCAGGTCGAATAGTGGGTGGTCTGGGGACTCTCCGGAGCCAGATCGAGCCCGGGCGCAACCTGGGAGGACGGCGTGGCCCGATCCAGGGCGATCCTGTTTCTCAGGGTGTTCGCATAGCTTTTGTCCATGAGCTCAGCCATGGGCACCTGTACGAAGTCCGGATCTCCCAGATATTCGCTGCGATCCGCATAGGCGACACGCATGGTCTCCGCGAGACGGTGCAGATAGGCCGCACTGTTGTGGCCGAGGGCAGTGAGATCCCAGCCTTCGAGAATGTTCAGCATCTGTATCAGATGCACCCCGCCGGAAGATGGCGGCGGCATGGACGCCACCTCAAAATCACGATAGCTGCCACGCACCGCTTCCCGTTCCACGACACGATAGTTCTGCAGGTCTTCCAGTGTGATGGCGCCGTCGTTCCTTGCCATTTCCGCGACGATCATGGCGGCGGTCTTGCCCTCATAAAAATCTTCACCATCGCTGGTCGCGATGCGCTTCAGGGTTGCGGCCAGATCCGGCTGCTTCCACACAGAACCGGGCTGAAAGGGCGTTCCGTTCTTGTTGAAAAAATAGGCGGCCGATGCGGGATGGCTTTTCAGGCGTTGTTCGGCGCGCTGCAGGGACAGCGCCAGGATATGGGTTACGGAGATACCCTCGGCAGCGAGCTCGATGGCGGGGGCCATGACCTCAGGCAGCGACAACTTGCCGTAATTTTTCTGGGCGTGAACGAGACCCGCCACCGTGCCTGGTACGGCAGAGGCCAAACTACTGAAACGCGAGAGCTTGGCATCTGCCTCTCCCTCACTGTTGATGAAAAAATCCCGATGGGCCGCTGCAGGAGCTGTTTCACGATAATCGATGGCGAGAGTTCTGTTTTCTTTCGCCAGGTGCACCAGCATGAAGCCGCCACCTCCCAGATTGCCCGCTTCTGGCATGGTGACGGCGAGAGCAAAGCCGGTGGCCACGGCCGCGTCGATGGCGTTGCCGCCTTTTCTGAGAATCTCCGCTCCCACCCTGCTCGCCACTTCTTCCTGGCTGACCACCATGCCGCCGTAACCCACGACGGGGTGGAAGCGATCTTCGTGTTCGAGAATCGCTACCGTTTCAGCCTGGGCATTGAAAAAGAAAAACAGTGTCGTTATAAGCAGATAAAACTGTTTTTTCAGTAAATACATT
>CAZMGQ010000517.1:0-1747 GCA_964565855.1 uncultured Lentisphaerales bacterium
ATCCTCGAAGCTCTGGCCATTGCATCACGTCCGACATTTATTCCTCCCTATACCCATCTGGTGGTGGACGAGGTGCAGGATTGCACCTTGGCACAGCTCCGTTTGATCGGAAAGCTGGTTTCCCCCGAGACCAACAGCATTACGCTCGTCGGCGATTCTGCCCAGCGCATCTACCAGAGCGGCTTTACCTGGGCTGATGCCGGAATCCGGGTTGCCGGTGCCAGGAGTCGTGTATTCCGCAAAAACTACCGCAACACTCGGCAGATTGCTGAAGCCGCCGTGTCGCTGCTGGCGCATGAGGAAGAGCGGAGCGATTTTACCGAAACAGTCATTCCCGAGCGCGAAGGCTCCAAGCCCCGCTTGCATTACTTCTCCTCAGTTCATGAAGAAAGACGACACTTGATTCAAGGACTCAACGCTCTTCCTGCCGAAGATACGGTATATGTTGCAGCCCCTTCAAATCGACAGGTGTACGAGCTGACGGAATTGCTCGATCAGTCTGGCTTTCAGGTGAGAAATCTCAAATTTCTGGATAACGAAAGGTTTTCAGCAGTCAGCAACCCGTCCGGTCGCGAGGTATTCATCTCGACCATGCACTCAACCAAGGGGCTACAGGCGGATCATGTGTTTCTCTGCGGACTCTGCCACGACTCCCTGCCACCGGTGCGACAAAGCGACGACCCAGAGGCTATCTCACTTGCCCGCAAACTGCTTTATGTGGGCATGACCCGCGCTGCCCAAACTCTGACGCTGTCCAGCTATGGCTCACCTTCACGGCTCTTGGCCGAAATCAGCCCTGAAACTATCGAAATCGTAAACCAAGGATGATCAAAATGAGTCAGGTCCAGTCCCAAGTCAAAGTCGAAAGTACCCTGTCGCAGTCCATCAGCGAGGCTGCTGCCGCACGTGGCATCACGCATCTGGTACACTTCACGCCAATCGAAAACATCATCGGCATGTTGACCCTGGGGGCTCTTGTCCCGCGACGTACATTGCTGGAAAAAGCCGAGGGGGACAACTTCACCTACTTGCGAGACTACCTCTGCCTGAATGACATGATGCGCTACGATTACCGTACCGATTGTCTCAACCTCTCCATCCAGCACCCCAACTCAAAGCTTTTTTACGAATTTCGCCGCCGTCATGTCCAATGCGATCTGTGGGTGGTGCTTATGCTTTGGCCCAGTCTGCTTGATCTGCCAGGCACAGTCTTTACGATTGGCAATGCCGCCTCAAAAGTCGTGCAGAGAACCGGCTCGGGCGAAGGTCAGGAAGCCTTCAACAAGCTTTTTGCAAAAACTGTTGAGGTCGATCGCGAAAAGAGAAGGTACCACACTATCAGAGAAGCGAGGAATCGGGGCTGGGCCTGCAAGGGATATCAGGCTATCTGGGTAAACCGAAAACGTGACCTGGCAGCCTGTTACCCTACCGATATCCAGGCCGAAGTGCTACTGCCGCATGAAGTGCCGTTAGAAGAGATCATGGCTTTTGCTGTGGAAAACGAAGAACATGCAGCTCGCCTCAAAGCTATCTGCCAGGGCAGCAATTATGCCGACACAGCGGAACGAGTGGTCGTGAACCCGACCCTTTTCAGCAGCACAAGGAGCCTCTGAAATGGCTGTTCGTCCAGTTTTTATTCCCCAGCTCGAAGGGCCTCCCGGAGTAACGGTTGCCGAAGTCTCGTTCACCTGGGTACCCGGCATGGCACCAGTGCAGCGGCGCAAATGTGCCGCCAGCCTGCAAAAAG
>CAZMGQ010000518.1:0-1740 GCA_964565855.1 uncultured Lentisphaerales bacterium
GGGGGCATGTTGCCCAAAATACAATCCTGTGTCGACGCCATCCGCGCGGGTGTCGGCAAGGTTCACATGGTGGATGGGCGCATGGCCCACTCGCTGTTGCTGGAAATTTTTACGCGTACCGGAGTTGGAACGGAGATTATCGGATCATGAGCAAAAACGACGACATTGCCGCCCTGAACAAATCGTATGTAATGGACACTTATGCCCCCAGCATCACGCTGGTGCGAGGGCGTGGCACCAAGGTCTGGGACGCCGACAACCAGATGTACCTGGATTTTACCGGTGGAATCGCAGTGCAGAATACGGGTCACTGTCACCCCCGGGTGACGGATGCCATCAAGGAGCAGGCCGAGACGCTGGTTCACTGTTCGAACTTATTTTTCAATGCCAAGCAGCCGCTGCTGGCCGAACGCATCTCCAAGCTCGGCCTGGGTGGCAAGGTGTTCTTCTGCAACTCCGGTGCCGAGGCCAACGAGGCCATGGTCAAGCTGGCGCGCCTCTGGGGGCACGAAAAGGGCAAGTACGAAGTAATCTGCCTGCAGAACTCCTTTCACGGACGGACGCTGGGCATGATCTCCGCCACCGGGCAGAGCAAGGTCCAGACCGGGTTCGACCCGCTGATGCTGGGCTTCACCTTTGCCGAATTCAACAACCTCGAATCGGTCAAGGCCAAGATCAACAAGAACACCGTGGCGATCCTGCTCGAAGCTGTGCAGGGCGAGGGCGGCGTGGTGCCGGCGACGGCGGAGTTCATGAAGGGCGTACGGGCTCTGTGCGACAAGCATGAGCTGCTGATGCTCTGCGACGAGGTTCAGTGCGGCATCGGTCGTACCGGCCGCTGGTTCGGCTGGCAGCATTACGATGTCGCGCCCGACGCCTTTACCCTGGCCAAAGCGCTGGGCAGCGGTGTGCCGATCGGTGCCCTGGCTGCCTCACCGAAGTACTCCGAAGTCTTCACCCCCGGCACCCACGCCAGCACTTTCGGCGGCAACCCGCTCGCTACCGCCGCCGCCCTGGCCACAATCCAGGTGGTCGAGGAAGAGCGACTGGTGGAAAATGCCGCCAAGCTCGGTGCCAACTTCCGCGAAGCCCTGCAGCAGTTTGTTGAAAAGTACGACCAGGTGCTCGCCGTGCGCGGCGAAGGTCTGCTGGTCGGTCTGGTCGTGGACTGTCCCGCCCGCGATATCGTGGACGCCCTGCGCAACCAGAGCCTGCTGGCCTGTGTGGCCGGCGAAAACGTGGTCCGCTTCCTGCCGCCCCTCAGCGTTACCGAAGACGAACTCGAAGAAGCCCTCGAAATGATTGCCGATGCCCTGGACGAAGTGTTCGGTTCAGACGAGGAAGAGGACGGCGAGGAGGACGACGCCTGATCGTCCTCCAGCGTAACAACGGAGGAGAGATGAACCGCAAAGTGCCAATTTCATTGGAACAGATCGCCCGCGACAAAGCGGCGCTGGAAGCTGCCGTGACGGCTGTCAGGGAGGCGGCCGGCCGACCGGTCTATCCCTCCTATGACGACGAAAAACTGCGGCAACGGCTGGAAAATCTGGCAGAAAACCGCGGGCTGCTGAGAGATATCCGTCAGAAGCATCCCAAAGATGCCCCCATTCCGACCCTGCGCCACAGCGTCTTCCGCCAGTACAAACGCTGCGGCCTCCGCACCGATTACGATACCTCCACCCGCGAACGTTCACAGCGTCTGGACCAGATGGCTACGGCAGTTTATCTGGGCGACGAGTC
>CAZMGQ010000519.1:0-1726 GCA_964565855.1 uncultured Lentisphaerales bacterium
TCCGCATCCGGCTGGCCGCACCGCCGGTCGATGGCAAGGCCAACCGCACCCTGATCGAGTTCGTGGCCAAGACACTCAAGGTTCCCCGTAGCCAGGTTCAGCTCCTGGCCGGCGACACCTCGCGCCGCAAGTATCTCCACGTTACCGGCCTGACCGTTGCCGAAGCTCTCCAGCGCCTGCAACCATAGGCTTCCCTATCAGACGTTCATGTCATCCGGTGGCTCAGCGTTTTGTTTTTATTGCCACAATGTTTTGAATTTTTCAACGGTCCAGGCTACGACTTCTTCCCCGCCCTCAGCCCCGATCGGGGTGCTGGCAGGAATCGCGCCATAGCCGCCGCCACTGATGGCGCGTCTTGTCGGCACATAAGTCCCGCCACCGGCAAGCTGAATCAGAAAAGTCTGGCTTGCCGGACTGCGGGCTTTGATGCGAATGCCGAAATCAAGGTAGTACTCAAACGGATTGAAGCCCAGTGCCACGTCGCCCAGCCGTATGACATGCAGCTCAAACGGCAGTGTGGAGCTGGTCTGTTCCGACTCCCAGCGTGTCTTGACTGCCAGACACCAGTTCATGCGGCGGTAAGCCTCGGTTAGCGGCACATACCAGCGGGGGTCATCTTTTTTCTCGGGGTGGGCCGCGATATCCTCCAGTTGTCGCTTATATTTTTCCCGCGATTCGGCCGCTTCGGCCAGAGCGTCATCCACGTCCTGCTGCGAGAGCTTGCGTCGCGACAGTTCGACGACCTCCATCCGGTGTTGCAGATCGATGGAATCGTAACGCTCCCGGGCAATATGGGGCAGAATATCGGCAATCGTATCGCAAACACGGCGGGCGATCTCCTGGCGCTGTGTCCGTCCGGAAAGATATAACATCCGTTCAACAGGCGTCCTGTTCCAGAGTGGATGGGGCGAAAGGTCGCCAGCCGGGGAACACTGGGGCAGGATGTGGATCGCCTCTCCGAAACGCTCACGCAGTGCAACTCTGGTATCGTGCCAATAGTCGGCACTGACCGTGAAGAGATGTTCGTTGACCTGTGCCGGGCAGGGCAGGTTGACCACCAGTCCGCTCAGGTTGCCACCTTTGTCCCAGGTCGCAATGACATTGACACTGTGATCTTCGTAGCCTTCGACGTGACTGAAATCGGCTATGGCTGTTTCGCCATACATCCGGCTGCTGCCATCGAGATAAGCCATCCGGCGGTTGTGGCTGGTAATGGCCTGTCCGAGTCCATAGCCCAGACTGCCCGGCTCGCGCTCCCGCCAGGCGGCATCTACTGTCTGTGCAATCTGTTCGACCAGAAAATCAAAGTAAGCCTGCATGTCACTTCCCGGCAGGTCAAAACCCATCCCTTTGTCCGACATGCCTCCGCCGAGCCGCTTCTGGTCGGCTTCGCTTCTCACTTCGGGTCCGGTATGTGTATGGGTGGCGTTCAAAATCACGCAGGTCGGATCCAGCTCCGGAGTCAGAGTCCTGACTCTGCCACGTACGGCATCACGCAGACTCTCGGGAATCGAAATCAGGTCGCAGCTAACCATTACAACCGTCCTCCCGGGCTCGGCTGTGCCGGAGGCGAGTGCCAGTGCAGTCACGGTCAGAGGATCGCGTACTCCTTCGGCAACCCGCGCATAAAACTGACCTGACAGCCGGATCGGCAGTGAGGGCGTTATGTCATTGCTCGCCCACCCGATGGTGAGCTGATTGTCATTTTGGTTTTGCATCTGGGATT
>CAZMGQ010000520.1:0-1726 GCA_964565855.1 uncultured Lentisphaerales bacterium
CCCAGAGCTTGTAGACAGTGATAATGAGGTAGAAGACCGTGGCAGCGGCGACAAAGATCTGGCCGGTGCGGATGGGCCAGATGATGGCGGCGACGATCACGCCGAGGGCCAGCAGGATCATGGTGAGCTGCTGGGCGCGGGTGAGGGGTTCGTCGGCGCTCCAGTCGGGCCGCAGGTGGGAGAGTTCGAGCGGGTCGATCTGGTCGGTCGAGGTGGGGAACTGGTGAGGGACGGTATTTTTTTGGGACATGTTCAGATATTCTCCAGTTCAATAGCCACGTTGGAGGACCCGCAGCAGGACATTGGCCGCCAGCCGCTGGCCGGCGCCGGTGACGCGCAGGCCTGAGTGGAGGGGTGCGGTCTCGCCCGAGCCGCCGAAGGCCGAATAGAGGTCGGCCACGGCCAGGCCGTAGGCATCGGCCACGCGCAGGATGCCCTCGGCATAGGGGCGCATGGCGGCGGGGGAATCGCCGATGGGCGGGGGAGTGACCAGCACGACCCGGGCGCCGGAGACCTCCAGCAGGAGGGCACAGAGGCCGGCCAGGCGGCGCTCGAGCGCGGCGGGGGGCTCACGGTCGGCATAGGCCTCGAGACCGAGCGAGATGACGACCAGATCGTCGGGGCGGAAATCGTGCAGGCCCGCCAGCGGGGCGAAGCTGCGCAGGCTGCCGTCGGGGTTGTGGGAGAGGGTTTCGTAATCGATGCGCTCGACCGGCAGGGGGTCGCCCTGCTCTGTGGTGCGGGAGGAGAGGAGCTGCTGCAGGATCTGGTAGAAGGGCGTATCCTCGCTGCCGGCATACCAGCCACGGGGGGCGAGGGTGCTATCGAGACAGACGATGCGGGCGGCCTGTGGCAGGGCGGGAGCCGGACTGGCGACAGGCGAGGCCATGCGCCGCACCACCAGCACGACCCGTTCGCCATCCGAGACCAGCTCCGAGCCGACGGCATCCTCCGGCAGGACCGTAAAGGGCTGGCGGACGAAGCGCAGGCGCTGCCGGGCCAGCACCGTGCCGGCGTGGGAGATTTCCCAGGAAATCGAGGCGACATCGCCGGCCCCGATCTCGCTGCCGCGCAGGCGGCCCCAGGTATTGACGAGGACGACATCGGAGCTGCTCGACTCGGTACGGCCGTCCTGCCGTTCGACCGTGAGGCGGCACTGGAGGACGACATTGGAGGGGGTGGTGCCGCTGAGCCAGACATCGGGCCAGATGCGGTCGGAATCGTAACAGATCGAGGGCACCCCATGGAGGGCACCGGCGACGCGGTATTCCTCGATGGCGACATCCGAGACGATCAGTTCGCGCGTGACGCGGCTCTGGAAGCCGAGGCTGTTGCGTGAGGTCAGAGCGACCTGATGGTGACCCCGGGGCAGTGGCAGAGTCCAGACACTGCCACGGTGGCCGGGGGCGCCGTTGAGCTGCCAAGTGTCGCTGAGGGAATCGCCCGTCCAGTCGATACTGGCGGCTCTGAGGGTGGCCTGGGCGAAGGTGCCGGGCACGCCCCGGAAGCGGTAGCCGGGGGCGATGCGGTCGGAGAAATCGGCATGGACGATGCCGCCGATGGTTTCGTAGCGCAGGCGCGGGAGCTGTTGCTGGCCGGTCATGAGCTGTGCGGCGGGGATTTCGACCGGTTCGGAGGCACCGGGCGTGATCCAGGCCGGGGTGGCATCGCAGGACTGGCGCGAGATCTGGACGATGCGCAGCGGATAGACGCCGGGGGTGAGCTT
>CAZMGQ010000521.1:0-1720 GCA_964565855.1 uncultured Lentisphaerales bacterium
ACGGGTCAATATCGTCAACATGCAGCAGATCGCCCGGGCGGCCAGCACCTATATCGCGGCGGCGGAATATACCACCGGTATCTTCAACGGTATGGAAGCCCTGCTCGATGTCGCCAACGATGGCAGTTGGACCGGTACCCCCGGCACCTACGACTGGAACAAAAACAGTCTCGACGCCATTCCCGGCATCTATATGGGGCCCAAAACGGTGGTTCAGATCAGCGATGCGATGGGTGAAGGTGCCGACACTACCGGCCAGTCACTGGCCCAGCAGCGCCGCAACAACCAGGGCATTCCAAAAGACTTGGTCGGCAAACTCGGCGTCTATTATCTGACACAGCAGGACGTGGACAAGCTGGCTGAGGCTGGCATCTCCAACTATCTGCTCCACAACTATACCGCTGGCCAGTCCAGGGAATTCGGCTTTACCGAAAACGAAGACGGTACGCCGCTCGACAGCGGTGGCGGCCCCGGTTTCCGTGCCGATATGAGTGCTTTCTACAAGGCCGAACTGAGAGAAGGTTCGCCGGTCGTGATTCTAAATCCCAAAACCGCCGCAGCCGCTTACAAGGCCCTCGGTGCTGACCTCAATCTGACAACGGACCTGAGTGGCCCCGATGCAACAGCCGAGGACATTGTCAGTGCCGGAAAAATGGGCTATCGCCTGATCTGCTTCGGTCTCGGTCGGGGCTCGGAGTTTGCCCGCAAGGGGCTCGACACGATCCCCCGTTCCGAAATGTATGGCAAGGACTACTACCGCAACTACCTGATGGTCTTCAAACAGCACACCAGCAACCCTTCGGGCAGAGTGGTCAGTTTCGCCGGCGTGGTCGATGTCGAAGGCAACACGGCCGAACAGGCTCGCTACAATGCCGACTGGTTCACGTACGACTGATGCGGAGGACTTCTCCCATATCTCTTTTTCCCCTCCCACTGTCTCCTGCAGACAGGTTCCCCTCTCCCGAGCCGAGAGGGGAACAGTGTTTAACGACTCTGTTGCCATAAGGCACAACAATAACTACCTATTAACATCAAAATGTCGGACAATCCCCTTTCAATCCGCGCCAGTGGCATTCACAAGTCCTACCGTCGCGGCGACCGTACGGTTGAAGTGCTGCACGACCTTGATCTCGAAGTCGCCAGAGGCGAATTTGTCGCCATCATGGGAGCCAGCGGCTCGGGAAAGAGTACCCTGCTGCATCTCTTGGCTGGCCTCGCCAGTCCCGACAGTGGCGAACTGGAGGTAGGCGGCCACAACTTAAAGGGATTGTCCGACGCTGCTCTCTCACGCTTCCGACGCCGCACGATCGGTCTGGTCTTCCAGTCCTTCAACCTCGTTCCCTGCCTATCGGCCGAGGACAACATCCGCCTACCGCTGCTGATGGATGGCAAGCCCGGCAAGCTTGATCCCGCCCTGCTCGCCATGCTCGGCTTGCAGGACCGCAGTCTGCACCACCCCGATGCCCTCAGTGGCGGCGAACAGCAGCGCGTCGCGATTGCCCGTGCTCTCGCCGGCAATCCCGAAGTGCTGCTGGCCGATGAACCGACCGGCAATCTCGACTCTCTCACCACCCGCGAACTGGGCGGTGTGCTACAGCAGCTCAACCGCAACCAGAAACGCACAATCCTGCTCGTCACTCACGATGCCCTGGTCGCCTCCTGGGCACACCGTGTTCTCTTCCTGCGCGATGGTCGCATGGTCGATGAGATGCAGGGCGAC
>CAZMGQ010000522.1:0-1718 GCA_964565855.1 uncultured Lentisphaerales bacterium
GCCGGTGTCATCCTGCAGATAAAACTCCACCATCTCGTATGGCAGATTCAGGTAGGGCGTCGTGATATATCCCGCCAGAGGTGGCGCATCATAACCGACATCCATGTCGAAATAGACATCCTTGGCAAAATTCTTGAAGTCCGCGATTGAGGTTGTCTGACCGGAAGCCGGCTGCAGAGCCAGGCCGAACAGCGCCAGCGCGATGAAGAAGCGGTGAGCCCCCCTTGAATTGGCCAACAGCCGGGCAGACTCGGAAATCAACTTTTTTTTCATAAGATGGGTACTCAACGGCTAAGAACCATAATTGCGAACAATCCGGTAGTCAGACAACAAAGTTTTCACAGCGAAAGAGTCGGCTGCAGAACGGCGCAATATCAGCGCCTTCTTCCCAGATCGTCGTTGAGCGGATTCCACTGGACACCACCACAGTTGTCATCGGTTGTCATACCTTTAAACCAGAGGCCATGGCGGGCAAACGATGCTACGTGACCATCGGCAAAACACACATTGGCACGACCGGCATGGCGGAAGGCGTTGCCTCGCTCGGCTTCGGCCATTGCAGTCGGGTGCGTCTTGGCATAACGGTAGCTGGGGGTCGATCCCCCACCCTCGCCGCCCTTCCAATGGCCGGTCGGCGAGTCGGCAAATACGGCAAAAGCTTTGGGGTTCTTCACCTGGGAGCTGCGCATCAGCTTGCTGATATCGGCACGGTTGCCCTTGCTGTTATCGATCCACCAGTTGTAACCGTAAGAGTTGTAATAGGTTTCCTGGCTGCCATAGCCACGTGAATCGGTCTTGTTATAATCGGCCAGCAACTTGCCCTCAATCGGCGAGGCGGGACAGATAAACATCGACTTGCCGCCACCCGGCACAGCAATCCGGCCATTGTCGCGCATCTGTGCCATCGTCGACTGGCCCACATAAGGCGGCAGCAGGTTGAACCAGGCATTGGTACTCATCGGATCGGCCACATTGCCACCGACTTTTGACCCATCAGTCGGAAAAACCCCATTGTGCTCGTCCAGATACATACCCAGCGCCAACCCCCACTGCTTGAGGTTGTTCTGACACTCGACACTCTTGCCGCGAGCCATCGCGGTATTGATGACTGGAGAAACTATGGCGGCAAGAATCGCGATAATTGCGATCACCACCAGCAGTTCAATCAGCGAGAAGCCAGCCCGAAAAGCAACTTTCCGGCTGTCAGTACAAGTTTCATTCTTTTTCATGACAAGATTCCTGACGTTCGTTAGGCAGCGGCAACGGCACAAACCGATGTCCCGCTAATGTACCACAAGCCCCGCCAAACGGGCAAAACTAATCGGCTGCTCCCAAAGCTGCACAAGATTTTACCCACCTATGCGCACCCCTTGCAATTACGCTTGGGACGCGACATAAACACTTACCGCACAGAACACGCGGACGAAACTGTATTACAAATACTCCTGCCTGTTCGGACGAAACTGTATAACAGGCATTCCGGCTTATTCAGAGAAACATAAAACACAGACTGTCTGTGCTTCAAAACAACCCTACAATCATAATTGCCGATTATTACTGTAATCTTGCAACCCATTTGCCAGATTACTGCCCGATGACACGGATGGAAACAGCAACCACTGTAATCTTGAAATACTTTTGCCAGATTACGACGCAGTGCCACCCTGACGATAATATCCGAATCAAACCCTGCACCTTTATCACCGGACAAAGAGCAC
>CAZMGQ010000523.1:0-1718 GCA_964565855.1 uncultured Lentisphaerales bacterium
CAGTGGAGGTCGATGTCGTAAGCTTCTTCAGGAGTTTTTTGTGCCGTCTTTACAAACCTTGTGGCAGGATGCCTGCTCACACCTCCGTCAGATAATTCACGCCGATACTTATTCACGCTGGTTCGCAATCATTGAGCCGATTTCGCTGAAAGATGACGAAATCACGCTGGCAGTTGACAACGACTACCTGCAGACCTGGATCGAGGAAAACTATCTGTCACTGATTCAGGACGCCCTGCTGAGTGCCGGTGCTGCAGAGTCGATCAAAATCAGCTTTGCCGTCAAGGCACGCGAGCCGGTTGTCGAGCCTGCTCTCAAGAAAGCTCCGGCTGCCAAACAACGTACCAAGGCCGCACGCGGGCGGCGTATGCCGGCTCCCAATCTCAACGCCAAATATACCTTCAATGACTTTGTTGTCGGTTCCTGCAACAGCTTTGCCCATGCCGCTGCCAAAGCCGTCGCCAAATCCCCCGGTACGGCCTACAATCCGCTCTTTATCTACGGCGAAACAGCACTCGGCAAAACACACCTGATGCAGGCCGTCGGACATGAGGTGGGATCCAAATTCCCCGATGCCAATGTCTGCTATACCTCGACAGAAGATATGCTCAACGAATATATCAATGCCCTGCAGCAGAGCAAGACCGTTGAGTTCCGCCGTCGCTACCGTCATGCCGATGTGTTGCTGGTGGACGATGTGCACTTCCTGGTAGGCAAAAAAGGGCTGCAGGAAGAGTTTTTCCATACCTTCAACACCCTCCACAATGCCCGCAAACAGATCATCATGTGCAGCGACCGTCCGGCTAACGAGTTGCAGGGGCTGGAGCAGCGACTCGTTTCGCGTTTCGAGTGGGGGCTGGTGACTTCGCTCGAGCGTCCCGATTTTGAAACACGCATGGCGATTCTGCGTGACAAGCAGAGTTCGGCCAAGGTCAAACTGTCCGACGAGCTGCTGACCTTTATAGCGGAGAACGTCACTTCTAACGTCCGCGGGCTTGAGGGTGCTCTGATCCGTGCCGTGACCTTTACTTCCCTGATGGGTGAGGAGCAGACGGTTGATTCGCTGCGCCACCTCCTGCGCGATGTGCTGGAGCAGGAAATACAGCCCGATCTCACGGCCCAGAAAATCCAGAAGGTTGTTGCCGAACACTTCGATATCCGTGTGGCCGACATGACGAGCAAGCGCCGTCCACAGTCGCTGGCTGTCCCGCGTCAGGTGGCGATGTTCCTCTGTCGCCGCTTTACCCGCTCGTCGCTGCCGGAAATAGGCGCTCAGTTCGAGAAGTCCCATGCCACGGTTCTGCACGCCTATCGTACCATTCGCGACCGGATCGATACCGATCCCGAACTCCATGCCCGTATCCAGACCTGTGCACGCCGGCTGGGACGCGACCCGCACGGCCTGTTGAAGGACTGAGCCACCCCCGCAATGATGCTCCACTGACGTGGTATTCAGCTCAATAGTCTTTTTATTCGTCTTTCTGCCGCCAGTTTTACTGATATATTATCTGTTGCTGCGACTGGCTCCGCAGGGCTGGCGTCATTGGTTCATCACGCTGGCCAGCTACCTCTTCTACGGCTGGGCCAACCCCTGGTTCATGGCGCTGATGCTGCTTTCGACCGGCATCGACTACCTCTGTGGTCTCTGGATGACCGGCGGCTTTGCACGACAAAGTTCCGGCGAGCTGCCCCTGCTGCCGCCGCGCGGTACTCCCCGC
>CAZMGQ010000524.1:0-1711 GCA_964565855.1 uncultured Lentisphaerales bacterium
CTGTCACTGAGCTGACCGAGGAAATGGGGCGGCCGGCCAGCCATGTCTGCCGCCTTCTGAAAACGTTGGTTGATATCGGCTATGTCGAGCAGAATCTCACCACTCGTAAATACTGGGTATCCCTCAGATTGCTGACTCTGGCCCATGTGCGTCTGGCCCGTCTCGATTTTCGCCGTATCGGCCATCCCTATGCCCTGCGCCTGGCGGATGAGCTGCAGGCCCAGGTTTACCTTTCGCAACCGTTGCGCGGACTCTCAATCATGGTGGATGTGGCCAATCCCCGTGACTCAACCCTCGATGCCGGTCTGGTCATCGGGCAGATACACTCAATCCGCCACAGTGCCAGCGGCAAGCTCTGCGCCGCCTATGCCGATCAGGCCGAGCGCAAGTCCCTGCTGGAGATGATGCGGGAGGAAGGCCGTCCTTTCAAAAAATCCGTCTGGCTGGCGGAGCTGAGAGCCATCCGCAAGGCGGGAATCGCGATCCGCCGCAAACCGGATCTGCTCGCCCTGGCGGTGCCAGTATTTCAGGCCGAAGGAATTTTCTGCGGGGCACTGGGAATCTACTTTGCCTCGAAAACAAGGCTGACGCCCGCAATTGAGGCGGCAGCCCGACAGGCAGCGGGAGGGATCTCCTTCGCGCTGGGTTATCCACTGTCAACCTGACCAAAACATGTAAGGATACAAAATGCAGCGAGATGACATCATTCGTGCAGCGCTGGAGGCGGGCGCCGATCTGGTCGGCATCGCCCCTGAAACACGCTGGAACGGCTGGTCCACAGCCAACAACCCCAAGACGCTCCTCCCCACCTGTCGCTCGGTGATCGTGCTGGGACGCAGGATTCTGCGCGGTTCCATGCGGGGCATCGAGGAAGGAACCAACTTTCACTCGACCTACCACATGTTCGGTGCCGACTGGATGGAACATACCTTCATGCCCCAGATGGTGCATGCCATCGCCCACTCGATCGAGGCGGCGGGCTTCGAAGCTGTGCCGCTCTTCGGCGGAGCCGTTCCGGGCGCCGAGGTGCAGCTCGATATCAAGGCGCTGGGACATGCCGCCGGTCTGGGCGAAGTCGGCAAGGGCGGCTTTTTCCTGAGCCGCAAATATGGTCATCGTCAGCGTCTGGCCATGATCCTGACCGACCTCACACTCGAAGGCGACCCGATCGACGAACCGGGATTCTGCCGCGACTGCGACGCCTGTCTGCAAGCCTGTCCGCTCCACGCTTACAGCGATACCGGTGCGGCACAGTTTCAGCGCAACGACGACTTGTGCCGCCAATGTGCCAACGGCACAAAACATGCCCCTGCCATTTCGTTCGAAAGCTTCGACCGGCTGGCGGCATCCTGTGGCCGTGCCTGTCTGGTGGCGCTGGAGTCGAAAATCGAAAACCGCTTCCACGCTCCCTTCCGCAAACGCGCCGTCTGGACTCGCGACCTCGATGGAAAATGTACCGTCACCCCTTTGACGAGCAAGGAGTAGTCATGACCGCACAAGAGCTGAAAACTGCTGCCAGAAAATTCGGTGCCGACCTGGTCGGTATCGCTTCGATTGATACACTGCGTGACCTGCCGGCCGAACTGAACCCGCTTTCGATCCACTCGCGGGCCAAATCCGTGATCGTACTGGGACGCAAGGTGTTGCGCGGGTCTCTGCGCGGTTACGAACAGGGCAACGAGTTCGACAACTCCTATCCTCAGTTCGGACT
>CAZMGQ010000525.1:0-1705 GCA_964565855.1 uncultured Lentisphaerales bacterium
CGCGGCCGAGGCCCGAGTCGATGATAGCACGTTTGAGTGGTGCGGCATCGTCGCCGAGCAGCACCACCTGCAGCACCTGCAGATAGAGCAGTTCTTCGGTTGAGAGCAGTCCGGGCATCTTCCAGGCAATGTGCAGAAAAGTTTTGCCGACGGGATCTTCGTCGGCGCTGATGTTGTAGGACAGGGCTCTGGTCTGCGGCGCATCCCAGTCGGGCTGGTGGGTGAAGTTGGCCGGACTGGCCTGACGCTGGAAGTCATCGAGTCGTGGTCCAAGGAAGCTCAGGAAAGCTTCGGCCTCGATATCGCCATAGGTGACGATGAAGGCATTGGAGGGATGGTAGTAACGCCGATGAAAATCGATGAACTGATCGAAGGTCAGATCGGGTATGGCGCGCGGGTCGCCGCCCGAATCGTAGCCGTAGGATGTGTCGGGCAGGATCATGCGACAGACGTCCCGCCAGAGGCGCATTTCGGGACGGGCGTCGTAGGCCTTCATCTCGTTATAGACGATCCCATTGATCGTCAGGGCGCCGAGCGGTTCGGCTGGATTGGCGGGTGCCAGATGGTGGCCTTCGCGGCGGAAGGTGTCCTCTTCGAGCAGAGGATGGAAGACCGCATCGAAGTAAACTTCCGCCAGGTTGAAGAGGTCGGCGCGGACGTTGCTCGAAACCGGATAGTAGGTGCAGTCCTTGCCTGTCATGGCATTGATGAAGGTCGCCATGCTCATCTTGATCATCTCGAAAAACGGATCACGCACCGGGAAACGGCGCGAGCCGCCGAGCACGGCATGTTCGAGGATGTGCGGCAGTCCGGTGTCGTCGGCGGGCGGGGTGGCGAAGTTGATCGAAAAGAGGTTTTCGTTGTCTTCGTTGTGCAGATGCAGCATCCGTGCGCCCGACTGGAGATGTTCCAGCTCGTAGGCCAGGATGCCGACCTCCGGCAGGGGTGTAATGCGGCGGACGGCAAAGCCGTGCAGGTTGTCGCCGACGTTCAAACTGGGGGAGGGTACTTTTTGCATGGAGAAACTTTTCTGTTTATGCCAGCGGAGGCAGGGGGGTGAGCAGATCGTGCAGGTAGAGCTGGGCCATCAGACGGACATCCTGGGTATGGCCGGCACGGTAGGAAATGACGGTGCCGGCGAGGCGCCCGACATCAATCAGAGCGACAGCCGCCAGCAGGTCGAGCGTCGCCCGGTGCCAGACTGCCTCCAGCGAACGTCCGTTGACGAGCATTTTGGCCTCGTTGAAGTATTCCTCTTTGCCGTGAATCAGGATATTCTTCCTGGTATAGCCCAGGTTGCGGGTATCGGCAAAAATCTTGCCGATGGTTTTGGCATAAATATATTCGCGCCGGGGAGCGTTGGTGCGGGCCTGGGCACCATAGCGGAAATTTTCGGGCGTGACATCGAACAGAATGCGCTGCTTGCCGATGGCGGTCGGAAAGTCGATCGCACAGTCCACACGCAAACCGTAATCGCCTGATTCGGCTGGCAGAATCGTCAGGAAGTCACCCCGTGTCCCGGCAAAAGTCACCGGCTCCTTAACCGTGACAAAATTGGCAGGACGGTCCGTTTCGACAATCTGCGCCTCTTCGAGAGCTTCCACAAGGTCGAGGCTGCCACGGTCAAACAACGGCGGATCGCCCGAGTCCGTCAGGATGCTCAGGTTGTCGAGCCCCATGCCGTTGCGCAGGGCGATGATATGCT
>CAZMGQ010000526.1:0-1697 GCA_964565855.1 uncultured Lentisphaerales bacterium
TCCGGTGTATATCGAAACGGCCCGCTTTCAGAACGAAAAGAGCGCCGCCCGCAGCGGTCGGGAGCTGATACTGGCCATGGAACCTGAGCCGGGCTGCTACCCCGAAACGGTCGATGAGCTTTGCGATACCTTCGCCCGGCTATCGCCGGACGTCCGCTCGCTCGGTACATTGGGGGCCTGTTACGATACGGCTCACCAGGCGGTCGAGTTCGAAGATCTGCCGGCCGGTCTGAGGCAGCTCCGCGATCAGGAGATCCGGGTCGGCAAAATCCAGCTCAGCGCCGCACTGCGTGGCCCGACAAACGCCGCCGTACGGGCCGATCTGGCACGCTTTGATGATCCGGTGTATCTGCACCAGTGTTGTGTGCGACAGGCCGACGGATCCCTTTTACGGACTGACAATCTGGGGCCGATGCTCGAGAATGACGAGGCCTGGCAGGCGGGGGGCGAGATTCGCATCCACTACCATGTGCCGCTATTTGTGGAGCAGACCGGTCTGCTCGCGACAACTGCCAGCCTGCTACAGCAGGAGGACTTCCGTGCTGTCGTGGGCGAGGGGATTACAAAGACGCTCGAAATCGAAACCTACACCTGGGACGTCTGGCAGGCTGCCAGCGGTGCGGCTGGCAGGGTGGCCGACGGCATTGTGCAGGAATTCGAGTGGGTCAGGAAAATCTTCTGACCCGTCAGCGTCCAAGTGCCAGGCGATGGGCCAGCCGTTCGGGAAGTTTGGCGGCGCGGATGCGAGCTTGGGCCGAGGCGATGTCGTAAGGTACCCGGCGGAACTCGACCTCGCGCATCTTGAAGTGGTAGATGCAGTAGGAAGCCCGTGGATCGCCGTCGCGCGGCTGGCCGACACTGCCGGTATTGATGAAGTACTTGCGCCCCAGTTGGATCCTGGTGTTGACGGGTTCCGTGCGGATGACGACACGTTGCTTTTCAAACACGATCGGGACGTGTGTATGGCCGTGGAAACAGAGCGCCATGTTCTGGTAGCTCAGATGGGCTTCCGCCTCCAGCGTATCGAAGACATAGCCCCAGCGTTCCGGCATGTCGAGTGTACTGTGCACCATCATGAACCCACCCACCACGGCCTGCATTTTCAGATTTTGCAGCCAGTTGAGGTGGTCCTCCGGCAGTTGCCGACGCGTCCATTCGATAACACTGGCCGCCAGAGGGTGAAAGTCGTCTAGTGATTCGGGGTAGGAGCAGTAGTGGTCGTGATTGCCGCGGATGGTCAGGCAGTTGAGGTCACGTACCAGGTCCACACACTCGCGTGGGCTGGCGTTGTAGCCGACAACATCCCCGACACAGACAAAGTCGGTTACGGATTGCGAACGGGCATCATCGACTACTGCCGCCAGCGCTTCGATATTCGCATGAATATCCCCGAGAATGGCGTATTTCTTGTCCATACTTTAAGCAAGCTACTTTATTCCAAGCAACGCCGCAGCAACCGGCAGGTCCTCGGGGGTCGTAATTTTGATATTGGGAACCAGAGATGTTATGAGATGAACCGGTTCGCCGATGAGCTGGATTGCCGAAGACTCGTCCGTGACTTCGGTGCCGGATTTTTCCAGCGCCTTGAAAGCCTTCTGCAACAGTTCCACCTTGAAGGCCTGGGGGGTCTGTAGAGTCCAGATCTTGTCGCGATCGAGCGAGCCGGAGACCACAGAGCCTCTTTCGACCTCTTTCAC
>CAZMGQ010000527.1:0-1696 GCA_964565855.1 uncultured Lentisphaerales bacterium
AGCGGTTCGGCCATGTACAGGTGCAATACGGTGCCGCCGGTGTATTTCTGCTGCAGCGGCTCCTGGCGCTGCAGCGCCTCGAACGGATCGCTGGTAAAACCGACCGGCAATTGTGAGGAGTTGGTGTAGTAGGGCTTGTCCGTCGACCCGGCCTGCAGAATGTCAGGGAAACGTTTGCGATCCTCACGGGCAAAGCGGTAAGTGGTGCCCTCGGCCGGTGTGGCTTCGAGGTTGTACATGTGCCCGGTGTGCTCCTGGAACTCGGTCATGCGCCCGCGCACATGGTCCAGCAGCCGCAGGGCCAGGGCATGCCCCTGCGAGTGGGTGATGTCCTGTGCATCGCCGGTGAAGTTGCGGATCATCTCGTTGATGCCGTTGACGCCCAGCGTGGAGAAGTGGTTGCGCAGGGTGCCCAGGTAACGCTGTGTGTAGGGGAACAGTCCCGCATCCATATGCTGCTGGACGACCCTGCGCTTGATTTCCAGACTATCGCGGCCCAGCTCCAGCAACTGATCCAGCGCTCGCAGTAGACCGGCTTCATCACCCTGGTGCAGGTAGCCCAGGCGGGCGCAGTTGATCGTTACCACTCCCAATGAGCCGGTCTGCTCCGCTGAGCCGAACAGGCCGTTACCGCGCTTGAGCAATTCGCGCAGGTCCAGCTGCAGGCGGCAACACATGGAACGCACCATGTTTGGCTGCAGTTCCGAGTTGAGAAAGTTCTGGAAGTAGGGCAGGCCGTATTTTGCGGTCATGGCGAACAACCGCTCGGCATTGTCGCTGTACCAGGGAAAGTCCTCGGTGATGTTGTAAGTCGGAATCGGGAAGGTGAACACCCGGCCTCTGGCATCGCCCTGGCTCATGACCTCGATATAGGCGCGGTTGATCATGTCCATCTCGGCCTGTAGTTCGCCATAGCAGAAGGGCATTTCCTCGCCACCGATCACCGGTACCTGTTCGCGCAGATCATCGGGACAGACCCAGTCAAAGGTCAGGTTGGTAAAAGGCGTCTGGGTGCCCCAGCGTGACGGCACGTTGAGATTGTGTATCAGCTCCTGAATATGCTGGCGCACCTGCGGGTAGTCGAGTCGGTCCTTGCGCACGTAAGGAGCCATGTAGGTATCGAAGGAGCTGAAGGCCTGGGCACCTGCCCATTCGTTTTGCAGGGTGCCAAGGAAGTTGACGATCTGCCCCACCGCGCTGGACATGTGCCGGGGTGGAGCCGAGTCGATCTGTCCGGGAATGCCATTGAGCCCTTCGTTGAGCAGCGTGCGCAGCGACCAGCCGGCGCAATAGCCACTGAGCATATCCAGATCATGGATGTGGATATCGCCATTGCGATGGGCCTGGCCGATCTCCACCGGATATACGTGGCTGAGCCAATAGTTGGCGATCATCTTGCCGGCACTGTTGAGAATCAGCCCGCCGAGGGAGTAGCCTTGATTGGCGTTGGCATTCACCCGCCAATCCTGGCGGTTGAGGTATTCGTCTATGGTGCTGGCGACATCCAGCAGGGTACGATTGATCGAGGCAGTGATGGCTGGTGCGTTCATGCGATCCCTCATGCGTATCATGGGGACGCTGGACAGGACGCAGCTCTCGCTGTCCTGGTGCCCTGACGCGAGACCCCGGGTTACCGTCTGGTGACGGATCAAGGCAGGCATTCGGGCTCGGGGCTGTTGACCAGCCCCATACCGTT
>CAZMGQ010000528.1:0-1694 GCA_964565855.1 uncultured Lentisphaerales bacterium
CGAAGTGCAGATACCAGTACTCGATGGTGAAATGACGGCGTATTTTGCAGTGCCGGAGAACGCTGCGCGTCCGCCCCTGATCCTCGTCGTTCAGGAGATTTTTGGTCTGCATGAACATATCCGTGATGTTTGCCGGCGCTTTGCTCACGAAGGTTACATGGCACTGGCACTGGAACTCTACCAGCGTCAGGGTGACGCGTCCGGATATTCGGACATTGCAGCATTGATTCAGGACATCGTTTCCCGTGTGTCCGATGAGCAGGTCATGAGTGATTTGGATGCCGGGGTGAAGTGGGCCGCTCAGCAAGGCGCCGATGTTGATCAGCTGGGAGTTACCGGTTTCTGCTGGGGCGGGCGCATCACCTGGATGTATGCCGCACATAATCCGCAGTGCAAGGCTGGGGTTGCCTGGTATGGCAAGCTGGCGCAGGGGCACGGCCCTCTGCAGAAGCAGAACCCGGTGGATGTGACCCATCGCCTGCATGCACCAGTGCTGGGTCTGTATGGGGGGCAGGACGCCAGCATCCCGATGGAAGATGTCCGACGCATGCAGGCTTCACTGGCCGAAGGTAACGACGCAGCAAAGGCATCCAGAATTGATGTCTATCCCGACTCGGGTCACGCATTTTATGCGGACTACCGGCCAAGCTACAACGCAGAAGATGCGGCAGACGGGTGGAAGAAGACTCTGGACTGGTTTGCCCGATACCTTGGTGCCTGAAGGCTTAGCCCCTCCGACTGTGGCGGTCAGATACAAGAACGCGCTGCAAGTTTGTCAGCGCGTTCTTGATGTACGAACAGAGCCAGTTGCTGTTTTCCGATCCCCCGCGGGCCGTTCCGTCGCCTGCGGGGGCTTCATGATTTACAGAATTGTGTTTAGCCCTCAGTTGGTCGGTGCTGTGGAGTGATTACACCCGTTGCATTGCCTGCAGTGCGTATATGCGGGATTCGATCGGGGGGTGCGAAGCAAACAATGCACTGATGGCCTTGCCTCCGGAGATACCGGCAGCCTCGAAGTTCTTGGGCAGTTCACCCGCCTGCACACCGCCCAGTCGGGCGAGTGCATTGATCATGGGTTGTCGGGAGCCGAGCAGGGCGGCAGAGCCGGCATCGGCACGGTATTCACGCTGCCTGGAGAACCAGGCGACGATGATGGACGCCAGTATGCCGAATACGAGTTCGCACACGAAAGAGGCAACGTAAAACCCTATGCCTGCTTCACGGTCGTTTTTCAACACCACACGATCGACAAAATAGCCGACCACGCGAGAGAGGAAGATGACGAAGGTATTCACCACGCCCTGAATCAGTGTGAGAGTAACCATATCGCCGTTGGCGATATGCGCAACTTCATGCCCCAGGACGGCAGCCACTTCTTCTTCTGTCATGGATTCAAGCAAGCCGGTCGATACGGCAACCAGGGCATCGTTCTTGAAAGCTCCCGTCGCAAAGGCATTGGGTGCACCATCATAGATTGCGACTTCAGGGCGGCCGATACCTGCACGATCAGCCAGTTGGTATACGGTATCAAGCAACCAAGCTTCTCGGGCGCTACCGGGTGCTTGAGGATCAATCACGCGGGCTCTGGTGCTGGCTTTGGCCATGGGTTTGCTGAGGAGCAAGGAGACGATGGAGCCGGTGAAACCGATGATGGCCGCGAAAATGAGGAGCTGGGTGAGATCCAACCCTTGCGC
>CAZMGQ010000529.1:0-1691 GCA_964565855.1 uncultured Lentisphaerales bacterium
CGAAATGCTGCGCTATGCCTGGCCGCTGCTGCTCTACGATCCGGCCACCCGCTTTCAGGCACCGATCGAAGCTCTGGTCGTACGTCACCGTCTGCCGGAATATGTCTCGGGTGCCGATTACATGATCCAGACCTTCGCTGCCATCCCGGCTTTTTTCGGAGATGCGATTACCGCCTTTCTCTTCCCGCTGTTTTCTTCGCGCTTCGAAAAAGGAGAGAAAACCGGCCGTATGCTGGGCCAGACGATGGCCGTCACTACGCTGCTGGGTCTGGCCTTTGCCGCTTTTCTGGCCGTGATCGCCCCCTGGCTTTTCTGGCAGCAGTCCTCCTGGGCGATTGCCCTGCCCTATGCCGGGCTGCTCGGCTGGGCCGCACTGAGCCGTACCCTGCGCTCGACCACCAACTGCTTTGTCCTCCACGAACATGCCTGTCGTGACTTCCGCTATCTCTGGTACTATCTGCCGCTGCAAGTCATCCAGACCGGCGGTCTCTACTGTCTCGCCGGCTGGGGGGCTTTCCAGTCGCTGCTTCCGACCGCCCTCTGGGAACGAGTTGCCACCTGGCCACGCCTGACGCTCGGTTTCATCGTCGCCTGGGGGGCTGCCTGGCAGGCCATCACGCTCACAATCATCCTGATCCACCTGGCCATTCGCCACCGAAGCAGGACACACCGTTCACAGCCTGAGCAACCGTCAAC
The DNA here is from genome assembly GCA_964565855.1 of uncultured Lentisphaerales bacterium. Classification (GTDB taxonomy): domain Bacteria; phylum Verrucomicrobiota; class Kiritimatiellia; order RFP12; family JAZUKQ01; genus CAZMGQ01. The sequence goes on from CAZMGQ010000529.1 coordinate 697, forward strand.
ATGATAAAAAACATCTCCAAAATCTGGTGGCCCTGGCTGGCTGCCGCACTGGCCCTGATCGTCGCCGCCCTGATCTTTGAACCAGTCTGGCCACTCAATATGGCCCTCATGTCGCCCGACTCGCCGCCCTACTATGTTGCTGGCTACAAGGCGCAGGTCATCAACAACCTCGTCAACCACCAGATCCACGGCTTTTCACACGATCAACTGCTGGCCCTGTTGCTGCCGCCTCTCGTTTATCACGACTTCTCCTACATCTTCGCCGCTGCCCTCCTCGCCGCCGCAACCGCCGCTTACCTCAAGGGGCGCGGTCTCGCCCTGATCCCCACGCTGCTGGGTGCCATGAGCATGGCGTTCGCCGGCTACCACTTCACTCTCTTCAACCCCGGGCACCGTGGCTACCTCAACATGATGCCTTACGCGGTTTTTCTCTTTGCCCTGATCGACCGTGCCATCGCCCGTCCCCGCTGGTCGCACTTTGCCCTGATGGCTGTCTGTATCGCAGCCGGTATCGCCAACCAGCCCGACGTGGTGGTGCTCTTCATCGGTCTAGCCGCCTGTTATGCCATCCTGCGTCTGGTGCAGCAGTTGCGCCGCACTCCCCGCGAATCCCGCCGCCAGCTCTATCGCGGCTGGGGCGCAGGTCTGGTGGTGGCAGCCATTGCCATCCTGATTGCCGGTTTCTCCGTCATCCAGCGGACCCTCACGGTCACGCTGCAACACCGTGCCTCACAGATCTCACAGTCTTCCGGCAGTCCGTCACCCGAGGCCGCTGCAAAAGATGAACCCCAGGACAAGGAAGCTGCCTGGGTCTTCGCCACCAACTGGAGCCTGCCGCCGGAGGATCTGGCCGAATTTGTCGTGCCCAACCTGCGCGGCTTCGACACTGCCAACCGGCAGCTTCCCTATTGGGGTCGTCTGGGACAGTCGCTCGAATGGCCCGAACAGGGCTTCGGCTTCCCCAACTTTCGCCAGCATAGCCTCTACCTCGGTGC
>CAZMGQ010000530.1:0-1677 GCA_964565855.1 uncultured Lentisphaerales bacterium
CTCGTGTCCTTGCCGGCGGACATTTTCTCACGCCGGTAGCAGGGCGTATAGGCAAAGAGTCGGCGCGGCAGACTCTCTTCGCTCAGAATCTCATCGCGGTACAGGTTGACGAGCGCCGTCTCGGCGGTCGGCAGCAGAAAGTGGAAACCTTCTTCCGACAGCCGGAAGACATCTTCTTTAAACTTGGGAAACTGTCCGGCAGTCACACCACAGTCGTAGGTCAAAACATGCGGCGGCAGGATAAACTGGTACCCGTCCTTAATATGTTCCGCAACAAAGTAGTTCAGCAGGGCCCATTCAAGCCGCGCTCCCTGGTCATCGTAGAGCCAGTAGCCGTTGCCACCCAGCTTCACGCCCCGTTCGTAGTCGATCAGCCCCAGGTCGACACAGAGATCGACATGATGCTTGGGCGTAAAATCAAACTTTGGCTGCTCGCCGAAAGTACGGACAACCTCGTTGCTCTCCTTGCCACCCCCCCGCACTCCTGCGGCAGGGAGATTGGGCAGACCAAGCAGTATTTCGGACTGTTCATCGGCCAGCCGCGTCAGTTCTTCATCGAGCCGGGCAATTTCATCGCCCTGACTGCGCATGTCAGCCTGAATCTCCGTCGTATCTTCACCTTTGCGACGCAATTCACCAATTTTTTTTGAAACCGCATTACGGTGCGCCTTGCGTTCCTCAACCTGTGTCAGCAGCTCGCGCCGCCTGCTGTCGAGTTCACGCAGGTCATCCACCACCGCAGGATCCACCCCGCGCAGCTTCAGCCCCTCGCGAACCCGTTCAGGTTCTTCACGTATCAATTTTATATCTAACATGCCTGTTCCTCAAAAAATCAGAAGCTCCATTGTACGGGTTTGCACCGCTCACGGCAAGAACCCGCATTCATGCCAATATAGCCGGCAGACTATGATCTTGGTCTGAGCTGCGGGAACAGGATCACATCCCGGATTGCCTCAGTGTTGGTCAGCAACATCACCAGCCGGTCAATCCCCAGACCGAGCCCCCCGGCCGGCGGCATTCCATGCTCCAGCGCCGTAATGAAGTCCTCGTCGATCTTCTCGACCTCCTCACCCGCCTGGTCGGCAAAGGCCCGCCGCTGTTCGAGCGGATCATTCTGTTCGGTGTAAGCAGGACACAACTCCTTGCCACCCACCACAAATTCAAAGACATCCGCCAGCTCGGGTGCATCGGGACAGGCCTTGGCCAGCGGAATGAACTGCCGCGGCACCCGCGTTACAAACGTCGGCTGAAGCAGGGTCTTCTCGATAACCTTGTCATATATCTCGTGCGTAATCAGCAGGTGGTCCCAGGCCGGGTCAATCACCACGCCCGCCTCCTCCGCCCGTGCCCGGGCTGCGGCAGCGTCCAGCTCAAACCAGTCGTCCCCCATATGCTCACGCACCAGGTCCCGATACGGTATCTCACGATAAGGCGGCGTGAAGTCGATCACCTCTTTGGCCTCGCCATACTCCACCTTCAGCGTTCCCAGCACCTTCTGACAGACATGCGCAAGCATCCCCTCAAGCAGGGACTGCATCGAAAGCCGGTCGCCATAGGCCTCATAAAGTTCCAGCACGGTAAACTCGGGATTGTGCGTCCGGTCGAGCCCCTCGTTGCGGAAGTTGCGGTTCAGCTCGAAAACCTTGTCGAAGCCGCCTACCAGCAGCCGCTTCAGAT
>CAZMGQ010000531.1:0-1663 GCA_964565855.1 uncultured Lentisphaerales bacterium
CGGTCGCCGATGCCGAAATCGCCTCCTGGTGCCGCGTGGCCAAGGTGCTGCACGATATCCAGCGTGCCCGCATCGGCCTCATGGGTCATACCCTCGAAGCCATGCTCGACATGCACACCGACCCCACCATCATCACCAAAACTTTCGGTTGCCACATCCCGCTCTGTGAGCCGGACGAAATCATGAAGCATTTCTCCGACGACCACAAAGACGAGATTGAGGCCGTCAAAAAGCAGATCCTCGAAATTTTCGATACCCCGACACCGGTCTCGGATCCCCTCACAAGCAAGCTGACCGATGCCGACCTGCATGTGGCCGCCAAGGCCGCCGTGGCACTCGAAAAGTTTATCGAAGACCGCAATCTCGACGGTCTGGCCTATTACTACGAAGGTCAGCCCGGCAGCCCGATGCGCGAGGTCGTCTCCAACCTGATCGTCGGCAACTCGCTCCTCACCAGTGCCGGTTTCCCGATGTGCGGCGAATATGACCTCAAGACCTGTGTCGCCATGTTCATCATGGATCGCCTCGATATCGGCGGCAGCTTCGCCGAATTCCACCCGATCGATTTCGACCGCGACACGGTGCTGGTCGGTCACGACGGACCGCACCACCTCAACATTGCGGACGGCAAGCCCTCGATCCGCTCGCTGAGCAAGTATCACGGCAAGCCCGGCAGCGGCGCCAGCGTCGAGTTCAGCCTCAAGACCGGCCCGATCACGATGCTCTCGATCGGCCAGAAGGAAAACGGCGATTGCAAGTTTGTGATTGCGGAAGGCGAATCGATGGCGGGTCCGATACCCCCCACCGGCAACACCAACACCCACGGCAAATTCGCACCGGACGTCCGTTCGTTCCTGCTGCGCTGGGTCGAGGAAGGCCCCACCCACCACTTCGCTCTCGGCGTCGGGCACCATGCCAAAGACCTCGAACGCGTCGCCGCGATACTGGGTGTGGATGCCGTTCTCACCACCCCGCGCAACGACTGAAGCCGGTCAGCCCTGGGACCGCAGGGCTCCGTACCTGCAGCCAACTGGAGGGCGAGCGTCCTCGCGAGCCGCCAGAAAAGGCCAACCACACCGCCTATCGGGAGGGGCAAGTGTCACCTTGCCCACGCCAGCCCTGGGAGCTCCAGCTCGGGCCAAAAGGAGTCAACCAAACCGCTGAAAGCCGAAAGGCGCGGAAAGTGATTGTATAACAGACATTCTTGTCTGTTTCAGAAGATGACAGGCACAGGCAGGAATGCCTGTGGTACAATAATTTTACCGGCGGCGAAAAAAGTCAGACATGTCTGACCGGTCGGACCAGTCCGACAACGCCGCCGGGAGGGGCCGGTGGATACATGTGTCTGCAGGTACGGAGCCCTGCGGTCCCAGTCTGGGAGGGGCAAGTGTCACCTTGCCCGAGGACGACGTGACGCTCGTCCATCGCTATCGCTATCGTTGTCGTAATCGAAAAATATCATACCCACGCGAAACTGATCCCGATTACGATATCGATTACGACAACGATGTGGCAGAGTCGAGACTCTGCCACGCAGGACGACGTGGCAGTCGTCCCTCCCCTATTCTCCGTGCCCCTGTGCCTCCGTGAGAAAACAACCCCGGTTTCGCGCTCACTCCCGCGCGGCATATAGCCCGAAAAGATGCGCCACACGGTCGCTGTC
>CAZMGQ010000532.1:0-1659 GCA_964565855.1 uncultured Lentisphaerales bacterium
ATTTTCGGCGACCTCGACTTCAAGGCCAAGTATGCCCTGGGCGCGGTCAACTCCATCAACTGGGCGCGGGTGCTGGCCCAGGTCGTCTACTATTTCTATGCCTGGGGCCGGGTGCGTAAAAAGACCGATTGCCGGGAAATCTGCTTTTCGGTGCCGACGGGCAACTTCGGCGACATCTTCGCCGGCTTCATCGCCAAGAAGATGGGCCTGCCGATCCGTCGTCTGATTCTCGCCACCAACGAGAACAACATCCTCACCCGTTTCGTCCGCCAGGGGGATTACTCTATCGGCGCAGTGTCGCAGACCTACTCCCCCTCCATGGATATCCAGCTGGCGAGCAACTTCGAGCGCTACCTCTTCTACCTCTACGACGAGCAGAGCGGTCGGGTGCGTGACGCCATGAGCGAACTGGCCAGCACCGGCCGCCTCGCTTTCACCGCCGCCGAGCGGGAAAAGGTCGCTCAGAATTTCTTCGCCCAGGCCGTCTCCAACGCCGAGACCCTGGAAACCATTCGCGACTTCCACGGCAAGACCGGCTACCTGCTCGATCCGCACACCGCCGTCGGCGTCCGCGCCGCCCTCGACCTCGCCGACGGGCAAACCCCGACGGTCTGCCTGGCCACTGCCCATCCCGCCAAGTTCGGCGAGGCGGTACAGCTGGCGATCGGCCAGGAGCCAACCCGCCCCGCCTCCCTAGCGGGAATCGAAGACCGTGAAAAGCGCTGCGAAACCATCGATGCCGACACCACCGCCATCAAAAAGTATCTGGCGACCCACGCTCTGTAACGATTCAGGATTTCAGCTCCCATCAACGTAAAAAGCCCCCGGCGAAACCGGGGGCTTTTTGCGTTGAACGGAGAACTCGGATCAGCAGTCGTAGTAAAGGGCGAACTCCATCGGGGTCGGACGCATGCGGGTCGGGTTGACTTCCGCTTCCATCTTGTACTCGATCCACTTCTCGATGACGTCCTCGGTGAAGACATCCCCCTTGAGCAGGAAGGCGTGATCCTCGCGCAGATGGTTGAGGGCGTCCTCCAGGCTGCGGGCGACGTTGGGGATATCCTTGAGCTCCTCGGGGGAGAGACCGTAGATGTCCTTGTCCAGCGGCTCGCCCGGATCGATCTTGTTCTCGATGCCGTCGAGACCAGCCATGAGCTGGGCGGCAAAGGCCAGGTAGCCGTTACAGGACGGGTCGGGGGTGCGGTACTCGACGCGCTTCGATTTCGGATTATTGGTGACCGGAATACGCAGCGAAGCGGAACGGTTGCGGTTCGAGTAAGCGAGATTGACCGGCGCCTCGTAGCCCGGAACCAGGCGCTTATAGGAGTTGACGCTGGGGTTGGTGAAGGCGCAGAGGGCCTTGGCGTGCTTCATGATACCGCCGATGTAGTACATGGCCATTTTCGAGAGGCCTCCGTAGCCGTCACCGGCAAAGAGATTCTGACCGTCCTTCCACAGGGACTGATGACAGTGCATGCCGGAGCCGTTGTCACCGTAGAGCGGTTTGGGCATGAAGGTCACGGTCTTGCCGTTACGGAAGGCGACGTTCTTGATGATGTACTTGAACCACTGCAGGGTATCGCCCATCTTCAACAGGCTGTCGAAGCGCATGTCGATCTCGTTCTGCCCGCCGGTGGCAACTTCATGATGGGATGCCTC
>CAZMGQ010000533.1:0-1648 GCA_964565855.1 uncultured Lentisphaerales bacterium
CGCCTAGCCGCCAAGCGCGGAATCCGGGTTCCCCTAGCAATTGTGCCGAGTGGCACCGGCAACCTGCTAGCGAGGAATATTGGCTTGCCGCTCAGCTCACTGACGCAAGCTGCCACAATCGCCTTCGAGGGCAAACAGAGTGAGATCGATCTCGGGGTTGCCCAGTTCACGCTGAGTGAAGAGCAGCCTGGCACAGAGCAAGCTGAGCCAAGCACCCTTTCCGAACCGACCGCGGCAACCGGCATTATTCCGCATCCTGATGAAGCCTACCCCACCACGGAACAAATTTCGATTATTGATCTGGAAAGCAAGCACACCAGTGAGCACGTGTTTCTGGTGCTCGCCGGCATTGGTCTTGACGCCCACATGATTCGAAACACCCATCCGAGTCTCAAAAAGAGTGTGGGCTGGGTGGCCTATTTTGTGGGTGGTTTCCGCTCACTACTACAGAGTCGACGTGTCAGAATGAGTTTCATTGTGGGCAATCAGAAGAAGCGCTCCCACCGGGTGCACACCATTATGGTGGCCAACTGTGGGCAGCTGCCGGGCGGAATCCGCTTCTTACCCGAGGCAAAAATTGACGATGGGCTCCTCGATATTGTGGTGCTCCGAGCCGACGGATTCCGCGGCTGGTGGCAGGTCACCTGGCAGATGCTGTGGCAGAACGGGATCCGCCGCCGACATATTGCCGGCAAGAAAATTCGTGAAAACGATAATGAGCGTCGCACGCTGAACTATCTCACCGGTGACTCGATCAAACTACTACCGAGTGTGCCGAGCCCCATCGAACTTGATGGTGATGAGCTCGGCGTGGTCGAACGGATGCACTGCTGGGTCGAACCCGGCGCGCTCACCGTGATGACTGCTGCTGATTGAGCGGTGCTTTAGTTCTCGCTGTCGGGCTCGCCGCTGATGATGCCACGTAGCCAGTCACGGGCCTCAATAAAGACCTCGTTATCGTAGCGGTTATCGACCAGAATCTGTTGCTTGTCGGCACGCGGGTATGACCCTAAGAAGATCACTTTCGGGCTGACCCGCTTCAGACCGAGCAGCGCATCTGCCAGTCGCTCATCGGTAATATGCCCATCAGCATCAATCACAAAGCGGTAGCGACCAATGGCATCCCCGATTGGCCGTGACTGAATCAGGCTGAGGTTTACGCCGCGGGTTGAGAACTGCTCCAAAAGCTCCAGCAGGGCACCAGAACGTTCTGCAGCCAGCTCAACAATCACGCTGGTTTTGTCAGCACCGGTGGCTGCAGGGAGCACACCAGGCTTGGCAACCAGCACAAAGCGGGTGACTGCATTGGGGTTGTCGCCGATGCCGTGAGCCAGCACCTCAAGCGGGTATTGTTCCAGCGCACCAGGTGAAGTGATCGCTGCATCGGCATACTGTGCATCTAAAATTTCTCGCGCCGCACCAATATTCGAAGTGGCCGGAATATTCTCGTGCTCGGGCAGGTGTTCCGAGAGCCAACGACGGCACTGGGCATAGGCCACCGGATGCGCGGCAACGACCCGGATATCCTCGAGTGTTTTTCCTGGCCGAGTCACCAGCACAAACTCCACCGGCACCAAATATTCGCCAATAATGCGCAGATTCGGAATGTTGGCGAGCGCATCCTGAGCCACCGCAACGCCGCCATCCA
>CAZMGQ010000534.1:0-1636 GCA_964565855.1 uncultured Lentisphaerales bacterium
GGCATCCCCAGATCGAAGGGCAGAGTGTGGGGGACAATGGCACTCTCGCCGACGAATTCGGCAAATGCCTGCAGGCCGGCGAAAGGGGTCACGCCACGAGCCTCAAGTATTTCGCGAGTGATCCGGTGGATGCGGACCGAGTCGCCGAGGTCGCGCGGAGTGTTGATGTAGACCTCGAAAGTACGTCCCGGAACGCCCTCAATTACTTCGACCGCCGCAATCTGGACTATCTCGTCTTCATCCGTCTTGAGTCCGGTCGTTTCGGTATCGAAAACCACCACCCGTTCGCCCTCAACATGTCGCACGAAGTTTTCCAGATAGTCCGGCAGGATGCCGAAGGCCAGATCACACATCAGATCCGGCCCCTGGAAGCCGACCTGATACAGGGCATGCACCAGATGACGTGCTTTTTTCTGGGTGGGGATACGGGCAAAGAGTTTGAAGAGGCGCGACCAGGCGAGCCGGTCGCCGGGGTCGGTCAGGGCGGCACAGAGAGCACGGAAATCACGCAGTTCGACGCGACTGAAAAGATCGAAACCCGAAACCTTGCAGTGTTCGAGCTGCCGCCGGGTCAGTTCGGCCGAAATACGGTCGGCCATCATGTTGGAGTGTACCAGCACGGCGGTCTTTTCGAGCTGACCCATTTGGCGACGTTCGTCCAGCAACTGGCCGACCTTTTCGACTTCGGCTTCGAACGGTCGCTGCCCTCCCTGCGGCTCGGCCCGGATCAACTGCAAAGCACCGGGTGGCGCGGCACAGACCTCGCCGGGAATTGGCAGGTGCTGCCAGCGTACCTTGAGGTTGCGGATGGCGTAGCGGATGAAGAGGTCGAGCAGGTAGGATTTGGAACGGAAGTTTTTGGGCAGATTGTGCAGCGTGGCATTGGCAGCGAGACGGTCGAGATTACTGGCGGAGGCACCCATGAAGGCATAGATCGACTGTTCCAGATCGCCGAAATAGACTGCATGTACACGGGGAATACTGAGTTTCTCGATGATCGCCCATTGCAGCGCGTTCAGGTCCTGCGCCTCATCGACCTGCACCCAACTGTAGAGTTCTTCGGGTCGGACCGATCGGCGCAGGGCCAGAAAGTGGTAGGTATAGGTCAGCAGATCGTCGAAATCGATCACGGCAAACTCCTCCTTGAGCCGGAAGAAGCGGGACGCAATCTGACGGACGAGTCCGCGGTGGCGACGGTAGAGATCGCTCCGGCGCGGGTCACGTACAATGTGTGTGGGAAACTTCAGCCCCAGTTGCCGCAGCGTGGCGGCAAGCTGCATCAGTTCATGAACCGGCACGACATTCTCGAAACCTGTGCGCAGCGGGTCGATACTGGCAACCGGAAACTCTTCCAGTACCTCCTTCATCAGGTCGGCCTGGGTATCTTCGTCGATCACACGCCAGCGCTGCGGAATCAGTTTGCGCGAATAGAGAAAGTGGTGACAGAGACTGTGGACATTGCCGACTTCGGGCGGACGCCGTTTTCCCCCATGCTGACGGATGCGCTTTTTCATCTCGTCGGCAGCCCTTACGGTGAAGGTGACACAGAGCATCTTTTCAGGAGCGATGCCCAGATCGAGTGCCCGGGCGACACGCAGCGACAGCAGGTCGGTCTTGCCGGTGCCGGGCGGTGCCA
>CAZMGQ010000535.1:0-1620 GCA_964565855.1 uncultured Lentisphaerales bacterium
GAGTGAGTCACCGCAGTGGCTGCTCCGGCCAATCCGGCACCGTTTGCAATGTTCGACATTGCCGTCGGCGCGACCTCGATCGTATATGCTGCCGATATGAGTCTGCAATATATGCTCGAAGGGAGCAGCGGCCGTGAAAACCTGACCTTCGCTGTAACCTGGTTGGCCTGTGACGAGGACTTCTGCTTCCCGCCCGAGACACGCCAGTTCGAGTTGCTCCCCAATCTGGCGGCGACAGGCGGAGAACAGGCGGAAATCGCAGGTGTGGTAGCCGATGGTGAAAATCCCTTTGCCGGCTTTCAGGTTGTCAGCCGTTCCTTCGGCTATCAGCCGGTGGAAAAGTTTGTTGAATTCATGCAGGCAGGGCTGGAGGGACGGGGTGCGACAAGCAACCCGCTGCGTGATCTGCTCGACCGTAATCTGCTGCTCTTCGTGCTGGCGATTCTGGCCGGTGGGCTGGCACTCAATCTGACCCCTTGTGTGCTGCCGATGATCCCGATCAACCTCGGCATTATCGGTGCCGGAGCCCAGGCTTCGTCGCGACGGCGCGGTTTTCTGTTGGGCGGTGCCTATGGGCTGGGCATTGCGCTGGCTTATGGGGCGCTGGGCCTGATCTCGGTCATAACCGGTGCGGCCTTCGGGGCCCTGCAGTCATCGCCCTGGTTCAACGGTGCGATTGCGCTGATCTTTGTGGTGCTGGGGCTGGCCATGTTCGACGTATTTGCGATCGATTTTTCACGCTTCCAGAAACCCGGTGCGCCGGTGAAAGCCGGCACGGTCGGCACGGCGGTGGGACTGGGGGCGATTTCGGCCCTGCTGGCGGGGGCCTGTGTGGCACCGGTGCTGATCTGGACGTTGCTGCTGGCGGCGGACCTGCATCAGGCCGGAAGCTGGTATGGCATACTGCTGCCGTTTGTGCTGGGGCTCGGCATGGCGCTGCCCTGGCCGTTTGCCGGGGCGGGGCTGAGCTTCCTGCCCAAACCGGGCGGCTGGATGAACCGGGTAAAGTACGGCTTCGGGGTGCTGGTGATGCTCTTTGCCCTGCATTATGGGCGATTGGCCTGGCAGGGCTTTGGTGTGAGGCTCGGTTCGGAGAGCCAGCCAGTGGTAGAGGCCACAGCAGAAGCGACGGCGGATGAGACGGCGATTGCCTGGCGACAGGATATCGGTGCCGCTCTGGACGAGGCCCGGACAACGGGCAAGCCGGTGCTGGTCGATCTCTGGGCCACCTGGTGCACGGCCTGTGCCAGGATGGAGCGCAGCACCCTGCAGGATCCGCTGGTAGTGGCCGAGGCGGAAAACTTTGTGCCGCTGCAGATCCAGTGTGAGCAGGTCAACGCGCCCGAAACCAGGGCGATCATGGATGCGCTGGGTGCCCGTGGGTTGCCGACTTATGTTATACTGATGCCCGAAACAAACGAACAGTAAGGGAGTTTTTGATGTCTGAACCTCGTCGCGATCTTCCGCAACACATCGCCTTCATCATCATCGGCGCCTCGGGTGACCTGGCACGCCGCAAGGTTATGCCGGCGCTCTTTGCGCTCTATGCACGCGGTTTTCTGCCGGAAAATTGTCTCTTTTTCGGCTGTTCAGCAAATTGTTTCAGATAAGTCCTTTCCA
>CAZMGQ010000536.1:0-1618 GCA_964565855.1 uncultured Lentisphaerales bacterium
CGCGCCTCGACGAACTGCAGGACCTGATCTGGGCCTTCTGCGAAACCACCTGGTGGATTCTGCCGGCCCACGACTGGGCACTGATTGACCTGTCCGTGGCCATGCTGGCCGAAAACTTCGCGCGGCTGGAGGCCGTCTTCGGCGACAAACTCGATACCGAGGTTCGGCAGCGCATGGCCGACGAAGTCCAGCGCCGCGTGCTGGACAACTTCCTCGATCTCGGCCCCGACCGCCGCAATATGTGGAGCGGCATCACCAACAACTGGAACTCTGTCTGTCATGCCGGTGTCGGGATTGCAGCCATGGTTTTCGAGAAGGACCCCGCCAGACTGGGTGCGATCTTTGCTCAGCTCTTCCGTGATCTGCCGCTATTTTTCGAAGGCTTTACCCCCGACGGCGGCTGTTCCGAAGGTCCCGGCTACTGGCGTTACGGCATGCAGCATTTTGTGCGGCTGTCAGATACGCTCTATAAGTTCACCGACGGTGTCGTCGATCTGCTGGCGGGCGATCTGCCAGCCAGAATCGTCCGTTACCCGCTGGCTGTTGTCATGGCTCCGGGACACGATCTCTCTTTTTCCGACACCCGCAGCGGCTACCTTTCCTGTGAAACAGCAGCCCTGATCAACCGTTATCTCGACGAGCCGGACCTCTTCGCCCTCTGCGAAGCCGACGACGTCGGCCAGCCGCTGGTAAAGACCTTCGGCGACCTGCTGACCTGGCCCGAAAAACTGCCCGAACCCACAGGCGACAGCCCCTTTGCACGTGACGCGGTTTTGTCGGACCTCGGTATCGCCAAGCTGCACGGCGCCGCCGGGCTGGTGCTGGGCATCAAGGCCGGGCACAACGACGAACATCACAACCACAACGATATCGGCAGCTTCCTGATCTTCCACCAGGGCATCCAGTATATCTGTGATCCGGGGGCACCGATCTACACGGCGGACACTTTTTCATCGCGCCGCTACGAGAGTGCCTTCACCAACTCACGCGGACACAGTGTGCCGGTCGTGGCCGGACAGTTGCAGGCCACCGGCAGCCAGTTCTGCGGCACACTCGCTGTCGATATCGACCCCGCACAGTCCGTCAAAACGGCGGTAGTCGAAATGGGCTGTGCCTACGATGTGGCGGCCCTCAAACGGCTGACGCGTACCGTAAAGCTCGACCCGGATCAGCCAACGGTGTTGCTGGAGGACAGTTTCGAGTTCGAGGGCGACAAGGACTTGCCGGTCGAGGAGGCCTTCGTCACCACCTGGCCGGCCGAGCTGGAAGAGAGCGGCCAGGTCGTCATCCGCGCCGGAGCGGCGGGTCGCTGTATAGTTTCGGCTCGTACGCCGGGGGTCTTCCAGGTCGAGACCATGACCGAAGAAAGCCGCGAACACCCGCAGGGGCTCCTGCTGCGGCGGATTGTTTTCCGCCCCGACTGGACCCGCTCGGGCGACAGCCGTTCGGTCAGACTCGGCTTCAGCCTGGAGCCGGCCAGGAATCCTTGATCAGGTGATACTGCGTCTTGAAGCCCAGCAGTGCAAGGTACATGCCGCACTGGGGGTAGTTGCGGTGCAGTGTTGCCAGACAGGCCAGCGGATCGTATTCCGTATCTTCGGGAATGGGATAGCCCACA
>CAZMGQ010000537.1:0-1606 GCA_964565855.1 uncultured Lentisphaerales bacterium
CAATTGATCAGGTTCGAATTTCCACCCTCGCTGGTACTGAGGATTACTCGCGGCTTTTCGTTGACCCGCACCGTTTGAGCCAGACCGACCTGTCCGGCGTCCGTCTGCTCGGTTGCCGGGTGGATACTGTCCGCCAGTTGTACCGCGGTTCGGTGTCGGCTGAGCTGCTGGAGCAGGTCGGCGAGGCGGTGGGGCTGACCACGCTGTTCTTTGGTCAACAATGGCACGTTGGCCGGGTAGGTCGTGATTCGGGGTATCAGTTCAAACTGCAGAACAATGACCTTGGCATGGTGGTGCTGCTGAAAAATCACAACATCAAGGCGCATGACGTGGGCCCACACCTCAAATTCGAAGTGTCGCCCCACCTGATCGACTCGCGAACGCCCCAGGCGCTGCAAACCATGATGGATGAGTTGGCCAGCCAGATCCTCACCAACTGCCAACCCAACCAATGCGCGGTACATATCGCTCTGGACTTTCAGGGCTGGCAGCCACCGGCTGATTTCATGGCTCGTCTGCATTGCCGTGCTCGTGCACAGCGGGAATTCACTGGCGTTGAACGCATCGAATTTGACGAACGGGCGGCGGTGTATGGTCGGGGTAAGTCCTTCCTGTTCGGCTCCGCTGGTGGCCTCCAGCTCGCGCTGTACAACAAGACCGATCAGGCCAGGGCTATCGACAAACTGGATTACTGGCAGTCCGTCTGGCGGCAACTGGACAATCCACTGGACCCGGATTGCCCTCACAACTATGACCCCAGGGTACCGGTCTGGCGGCTGGAGCTGCGCTATCACCATTCCGTTGTCGATCAGTTCGCCCAGGGCTCGGTCAACCTGCAAACCGGCGAGTTGATTGATACCCGCACCTTTTCCGAAATTTCGGCGCATCTGGACGGCCTCTGGCGCTATGGCCTTACCGCTTTCAAATTGTTGTCCCGGCCCGGCGTGTATGACGCCTTCTGGACGTTGCTACGTGAGGATGTGACCGTGATGGTTCAGTCTGAATCCCTGTCTGATGAGGTTGAATACAAACGCTATTACAAGACTTCCAGCGGCTTTACCGGCAAGAACGTGGAGCTGTTCATGGGCAATTTCGTAAGCCTTCTGGCTCGGGAGCGTGTCGGCGCAAAAAAGGCGTTTGACCGGTTGCAGGAATGGGAGTGCTGGCCGGTCATCCGCGATCACTTTGCCGACAAGGGCATGACTGAACGGGATGTATACAAGTGGCTTAAAACCAAGCTGGAGGAACGCACAGTGCGATGGGGGCGGGCGGTGTGACAGCGCGAAAACACGGTAATGGTTGGATGGCTGATTTCTCGGTCGGTGGTCGTCGCGTAAGAAAGCACGGTTTCCAAACAAAATCGGCTGCCTTGCGTTTTGAGCGTGAGAGTCGGGAACGTAATGTCCAGACGGGGCGATATCTTGATGACCGCCTTTCTGATTTGGTTCAGGTCTGGTACGAGCTGCACGGCCAGACGCTGAAGGACCACAAAGCCCGCTTGGCTCGTACACTGTCCATTGCTGAGCGTATCGGGAATCCGTTGGCTTCGGAATTCACAGTGTTGATGTGGGCGCGTTATCGCGCTGCCCGGTTGTCCGAAGTTGCA
>CAZMGQ010000538.1:0-1597 GCA_964565855.1 uncultured Lentisphaerales bacterium
CGTGATGAACTGAAAGCAATGGCCAGGGAACAGTATGGCAGCGGAGAATCTCCCGATGGAGAAGCGTAGCCCCCTCCCCGACTGGCGTTCCAAACTGGCATTTCCCGGAATCGTTGCGAGCTGCCGTGTAAGACTGGCGCGCAACCTGCAGGGGGAACGCTTTCCTGATTCCAGCCGCGAGGCCGACGGACGACGGATCCGCGACCGCATCTGCTACACCCTGGCAACGCTCAAACCCTTCAGCCAGGGCGAAATCATCTTGGTCGACAGTGCCTCCCAGGCCACCATCATGGACCTGCGCGAGGCTCACCTCGCCAGCAAAGAGCTGGCGGAGCGCAGTGCGATCGGGGCAATTGCCGTCGCTGAAGATCGCTCAATGTCGGTCATGGTCAATGAGGAGGATCACCTGCGGATCCAGGTGCTGCGGCAGGATGCCGATCTGCACAGTGCCTGGCGTGAAGCCAGTGCGATCGACAGTTTGCTCGAAAACAAGCTCGATTTCGCGTTCCACAAAACCTACGGCTACCTCACTGCCTGTCCGACCAATGTCGGCACCGGTCTCCGGGTCAGTATCATGCTCCACCTGCTGGGGCTCGGCCTGACTGACGAAATCGAACAGGTTTTCAAGGCACTCGACCGTCTGGGATTTGCTGTCCGGGGTATCTGGGGCGAAGGCTCGGAAGCCGCCGGGCACCTCTACCAGATTTCCAACCAGCAGACTCTCGGCGAAACCGAACAGGAAATCATCGACCGGCTCTATGGCTGTGTCGGCGAGACGGCGCGGCAGGAGCAGAATGCCCGGATGCGTCTGGTCGAGGACCAGCCGGATGTCATCATGGACTGTGTTGCCCGTGCCTTGGCCATCCTGCGCAGTGCCCGTGTCCTACGCTCGGATGAAGCACTCGACCTGCTCTCGGCTCTGCGGATGGGAGTCGAGGCCGGACTGGTCAGCAACCTCGAACCAGCGGTCATCGATTACTGGATGAAGGCCGTTCTGCCCGGCCACATGCAAAAGCTGGCCAAAGGTGTGCTTGAAAGTACAGCTCGCGACCGTATGCGGGCCGAGCTGATGCGCCGCGCCATGACCGAGGTCCGGCTCAACGGGTAGCAGGCTTGCTTACTCCTGCACTGCCGACCGGGCCAGGTCTACGAAGTAGTAACGGTCAACTTTCATTTTTTCCACTACGGCTTTTTTCAGACTAACCGCCTCCATAACAAGAGTTTCGGCTTCCAGCACTTTTCCACTTCTCATGAATGTGGCGTGCTGCAGCGTCAGTACACGGTCGTACCGTTGGACATGGCCATTGGCGCAAAACCCATGTGTCCGGTACTCCTTGCGGTAGCTCCGACCAAGGTTGTCACGCAGCGTAAAGAGGCAGTTCGTGCCGAAAACATAGGGAGCCGACGTGGACTCCTCGATAGCATGCATCGTGGTGTTGGGCTTGGGGCCACAACCGAGCAGCACGATTTTGCCGCCAGCCCGCATGAGTTTGCTGAAGGGCGAATGTGGCCCGCATGGTGTAAAGTCAAACACGTGGTCATCGAGCAGTTCAGCGGCGTGGGGGCGCGCGTGGCCGCGCAGATGCAGAGCATCGAC
>CAZMGQ010000539.1:0-1576 GCA_964565855.1 uncultured Lentisphaerales bacterium
CCGCCACCTTCGAGTTGGCGCCCGAATGGCCGGTGGGCGGCTATGCGCTGGAATTGACTCTGCCAGGCGAAAACGACGTGCTCGGTTCGACCACGGTGGCGCTGGAGGAGATTGTGCCGCCGCAGATCGAGGTCACAGTCCATACGGATGAAGCCCGTCTCCCGGCGCGTCGGGTGCTGCAGTTTGATGTTTCCTCGCGTCACCTGTACGGACCTCCGGCAGCGGGGCTGCCCTGTGAGGCACAGGTACGTTTCGAGGCTGACCCCTTTGCGCCTTCAGGCTGGGAAGGTTACCAGTTCGGCGACTCTTCCAGAAAATTCCCGACCCAGACACTAACGCTCGATGCCGCAGTGCTCAATGCTGAGGGCCGGGCCAGCTTCGGCACTTCGGCCCTTGCCGCCTGGCGTCCACCGGCCGCTCTGCGGGCCACCATGTTGGCCTCGGTGCAACAGAGCGGCGGAAGAACTGTGGTCGCAACGGCCACGCGAGCGGTCGATCCCTATCCCTGGTATATTGGCATCAAGCCGCCGCGCAGTCCCGCCAACCTGCGTGTTGCCACCAGTGAGCCTTTCATGATGGCTCTCGTCGCACCGGATGGCACCCTGGTCGATAGCGGGGGCAAGGTGCAATGTCGCCTCGAACGCCTGTCCCATACCAGCACCTATCGGCGTCAGAGCGATGGAAGTTACAGCTTTGTGTACGACATCAAGGCCGATACGGTCGAAAAGCACGACCTGATTCCGGTCAATGGTCAGTTGACACTTGAACTGACCCCTCCGGCCCCCGGTGAGTACCGGCTGGTTGTCAGCGATGACAGGAGCGGCAGCAGCACCAGCGTCGGATTCACCGCTGCGGCAGCCGACGACCGCTGGGCAGTCACCGGCAGCCAGATGCCCGACAGTCTCGAACTGATACCCGACAAGAGTACATATCGTCCGGGCGAAACCGTAGCCTTGAACATCAAGTCGCCCTTTGCCGGACTGGCCTTTGTCAGCCTCGAAGGACGTCAGAGCCTCAGCTCCCGGATACATCACCTCGGCAGTACCAACTCGGTCGTAGAGATCACCCTGCCGCTCGAAAACTCCGTCCCCAGTCTGCAGGTCGCCGTGTCGGTGGTGCGTCCGACCACCTCGGCCACCCGTTGGACTGCACACCGGGCTTGCGGCAGCATCATCCTGCCGGTGCTGGAGCCGCAGCGGGAACTGACACTCGAACTGGAAGCACCCGAAAGCTCGAACCCCGCCGCACCTCTCGCGGTAGCCCTGACAGTGCGCGACAATCAGGGCACTCCCCTGTCCGGTGCCGAGGTTTCGCTCATGGCCGTCGATCAGGCTTTGTGCCTCCTGACCTCCTTTCAGACCCCCGATCCGCTCGGCTGGTTCAACGCGCCACGTCTGGCCGCCATCCGTCACTATGACCTCTTCGGTCATCTGCTGCCGATACTCGACAGTGCACTGCCGGTCAGGGCATCGCATGTTGCAGGCGATGGCGGTATCCCGATTGCACCCCGCCTCAACCCGATTCGCAGCACACGCTTCCGTACCGTCTCACTCTGGCACGACAAGCTGCGTACCGA
>CAZMGQ010000540.1:0-1576 GCA_964565855.1 uncultured Lentisphaerales bacterium
GGCTGAGTCCTGCCAGCTCGACAGCGACGAATGTGTCGTGGTCGCCACCGGCAGCGTCCTGCAGCGCTCCGCCATCTATTGGGACTTCTGGACCGCCGAACTCAAACGGCGCAACCCGCACCTGCAACCGCTGATCTGCTCCGACATGCCTGTCCTCGGGGTCGCCCTCGCAGCCGTACGCATTAGCGGAGTTGATCCTGCATCCGACTTGCGCCAGAATATCATCGATTCATTTCGCAGCCTTACCCCTTCAATCCACACCATGGGAACCTGAAAATGCTTGAGTATATGGATTCCGTCCGTGCCGCAATGGACAAAATTGCGGAAACCCAGTTCACGACCATCGAGCTGGCCGCCGCCACCATTTCCAAAAGCCTCCTCAACGGCGGCGTCCTCTACTGTCACGATATCGGCCACGGCCTGCAGGGCGACTTCCTCCACCGTGCAGGCGGCATGGCGGCACTGCGCGCCTTCACGTTCAAATTCGATATCAAAGATAGCGTCGCACCTCCACTGAGCAACCGTCCGCGTGACGGCGAGTCAATCGACCGGACGATCGAAATGGTCCGTCTGGCTGTCCGCACCTCCACCATGCGCCGGGGTGATGTAATCCTGCTGGGCTCAGTCTCCGGTCGCAATATCATTCCGGTCGAAATGGCTCTGGCCTGTCGCGAAATCGGCGTCAAGACTGTCGCCTTCACCGCCTTCGAATACACGGTCAAAGTACCCTCGCTCCACCCGACCGGCACCCGCCTCAAGGATGCGGTCGATTTCGCCATCGATATCGGTGCCCCCTACGGCGACGCCACAACCGAGATCCCGGGCTACGATATCCGCCTCCTGCCCGTCTCAGGCGTCGGCACCTTGGTCGCCGGCTGGGTGCTGATGGGCGAAACCATGCGCCTGATGTCGGAAGCGGGCCAGCCGGCCACAGTTTTCCAGAGTTTCAACAGTGCCGGTGGTGCCGAAAGACTCGACCTGAGCCACAAACAATACGACGAACGGGGGTTCTGACATGTCTGCCAGCCAATACTTCGAAAACGCTATCGCCACTCTGCAGGAGGTCGCCGCCAGCCAGAGCGAGCCGATCAACGCCGCCGCCGATCTGCTGGTCCGCACCATCGATTCGGGTCACTCGATCTTTTCCTTCGGTGCCACCCACTCGTTCATTCTCACCGCTGAGCTGGTTTACCGCACCGGCGGCCTGATGCTGGTCAACCCGATTTACCCTCACGGCATGAACCTCAGCGTCCGGCCCATGACCATGACCTCGGCTATCGAACGCATCCCCGGTTACGGCCAGACGCTGCTCGACAACTCACCCGCCAAGAGCGGCGACACCCTGCTGATCGCCTCCACTTCCGGCCGCAACTCGGTTGTGATCGACATGGCTCTACGGGCCGCCGAGAAAGACATCAACATCATCGGCATCGGCACCCATCCCTCCATCGGTTTGCGCAAGGGGGTGGTGGTGAACATCGAGTCCACCGTGGAATCGATCCAGAAGGCCGTGGAAGAGGCGGAAATGATGGCCGGCTGCGAAATCTCTTCCGCCTATGCCGGCATTGCCGGCGGC
>CAZMGQ010000541.1:0-1535 GCA_964565855.1 uncultured Lentisphaerales bacterium
GTGTTCGGGGTTTTCCAGACCCGACTCATCGGCATCCAGATGCTGATGCTGATGCGGCAGGTGTTTGCGCCCGTGCCGTTCGATCCAGTCGAGCGGTTCGTGATGGCCGTGATCGTGCGGACACTCTTCCTCGTGACTGTGCGCCGCATGTGTCTCCTGCTGCGGGTCGGTAGCCTGGCGGGCCAGATGTTTCACGGCGGACCCCCGGTCCGTGTGTTCTTTTGCGTCGTGATCCTGCTCGAAAATCGAGGGGTAAAAGCCCCGGTGCATGTAGATATCGGCCCGGGCATAGGCACGGGTGGCAAAGAGTTTGCGACCTTCGCCGAAAAGCATCGCCAGGGGATCGTCGCGCGTCGGATTACGGGCTTGCAGCCCGGCCATCCGTACCTGCAGCAGCGTGGCACAGCCGAAGGCACCTGCCACCAGCAGGGCCAGTATCAGTGCCGGTGCAGGGGAGGGGCCGATGGCGGAATCTGGACACGATTTATCCAAGCGACAGCCTCAATCCAGCGGCAGGCGGCGGAAGCGCAGCCAGGCCAGCAACAGAAAAATAGTGGAGAAAATGGCGGCATAGACCGTGTCCAGGGCCACGGTAAAAAAGTCGAGCGGAGGCCAGTTGTGGATAACGAGATCACGGATGTCGAACCACTCGAGATGCGGGATAATGAAGTAGAGAACCTCGAGCAGACGGCCGGAAAGTCCCTGCATACGGGTGGCGATACGGTGGAGATGCCTGCCCAGCAGCAGTATGAAGATGACGATGGTGGTGATGATCGTGACATTGGCCGAAACGGCGCTGAAGAGGACGGAGCCCAGGAGCGAAAGCGCGATGACCACGGCACAGAAGAGACTGTGCAGCCAGAAAGCCTGCAGGTAGGAGGCCAGGGGCCAGAGTCCTTCGCGGGTGCCGCTGAGAACGATGAAAAAGGTGTAGAAAACCGCCAGCGAGAGGATACTGGCCGCCCAGCAGCCGAAAAACTTGCCCCAGAGCAGTTGCCAGCGCGAGACCGGTTTGGCGAGCAGGGGGAAGATGGTGCGGTTATCCCGTTCGGCGGGAATCTGGCGGGCAGCACTGACCGTGGCAATAATCAGCGAAAAGAGCCAGACGAGTGTCAGGCAGATCTCTTTGAGATAGCGTGCGATACGGGCTTCACCGAAGATATTGACCGTACCCAGCAGCAGCGTGATGACGGCCGTCAGGAAAAACATCACATAGATATCCTTGCGGCGGATCATTTCGAGCACGACAATGTGGGCGATGGCGCGGGTTTTCTTCATGCCTTTGCCTCCTGGTCGGGAGTGTCGCATGTCAGTCGCAGAAAGGCCTGTTCGAGGCTGGTTTCGCCCTCCGCCCGCAGGTTGGCCGGGGCATCGAGCGCTACGAGGCGCCCCTGCTTGAGTACGGCCACCCGGTCGCAGACGGTTTCGACCTCCCCAAGTTCGTGCGATGAAAAGAAGACGGTTTTACCGTTCTCGCGCAGGGTCTGGATAATGCGGCGCACCTGCATGCGGGCCAGCGGGTCGAGTCCGCTGGT
>CAZMGQ010000542.1:0-1534 GCA_964565855.1 uncultured Lentisphaerales bacterium
TCGGTACCATCGCGAATATCTATCGGATGCTCACCCGCAAACACAAGAGTTATGCGGGGCTGGCCGAATTGATCGATGCCTTTCATCACAGCGTTGCGGACGGAATACCGTCACCGGTTTCCCCGTACGCCATTCGAGAAACCGTGCGTCTGTGTGAACTCATCGGCAACAAGCTGCAGGTCGAGGCCGAGCACGCCGAGCGGGAAGCAGCCGCCAGGCTGGTCGCGGAGGAAGCGGGCTTGTCACCTGTCGACAGCGCAAAAGGCCGGGTACTTGTAACCGGCGGAACGGGCTTCCTCGGTCGTGTCCTGGTCCAACTGTTGCGGGACCAGGGCTGGGCGGTCCGGGTCGTTGCCCGGCGTACGCCAGCGAGTGCCGACCGGATTCCCGGTGTCGAGTATGTCCACGGTGATATAGGGGGGGAGCTGCCGGATTCCGTCTTCGAGAGTGTGGATACGATCGCCCACCTGGCGGCAGAAACTGCCGGTGGCAAGGAGGCACATGAGCGGAACACCATCGGTGCGACGCGTCTGCTGCTCGAGGCCGCCGCCCGACACGGCATCGGAAAGTTCCTGCATACCAGCAGCATCGCCGTACTGAAGTCGAGCCGTGAGGCTGGCGGACCCCTGTCGGAGAGCTCCCCAGTCGATATTGGAAATCTTACGC
Source organism: uncultured Lentisphaerales bacterium (assembly GCA_964565855.1). Classification (GTDB taxonomy): domain Bacteria; phylum Verrucomicrobiota; class Kiritimatiellia; order RFP12; family JAZUKQ01; genus CAZMGQ01. The sequence goes on from CAZMGQ010000542.1 coordinate 667, forward strand.
GCGGCCCGTATGTGTGGGGTAAGGCCGAAGCCGAGCGTCTGGTGACGGAATTATCCGCAGCCAATGACATCGAGCAACGCCAAATCCGCCTGGGGCCATTGGTCGACTTCGAAGATTTCACGCCGCCAGGACGTCTGGGGCGTGAAGTCGGACCGCTGTTTGTCGCCATGGGGTTGCCGGGCAATCCGTTGAGTGTCTGTGATGTACATACCGCCGCCGAGGTGATTCGCTACTACATCGAACAATTCGCACAGGCGCCGGAGATGCTCAATTTGGTAGAAGCTCCCCAACCTACCCGTGGAGATCTTGCCAAACGACTTCGAAGAGCCCGGCCGGAACTGAAACTCATGTGGCTGCCATTTCCCATTGTATGGGCGATCTCGGCAACTCTAAAGTTGGTATTGCGCCTCATAAAACCGGGCAAGCAGCCCCTGGATATTTACTCCGCCTTCGCGTCGGAACAGTACGACAGCAGTCTCGCTGAGAAGATAATCCAGGAGGTGAGGAACAGACGATCGGCGTAGCCGTGACACCTCGGGGTTACGTTGGACGCTATCATCCACGATGGATGACGTTTACCCCCTGACCACTTAATCATATGGGAAAAGATACCAGCCTGATGAGCGGGATGGCGGCAAGCAGCAAGCCACAGGCACATGAACGTGCGCTGGCGCGTCGTACATTTCGGCGCTTCACACCGTGTGTTGCCCGCTTTGATGTAGGTGTGTCTGCCGCTGCGTGAGGATGACCACTGCCGGCGGCTGTTCCGCAAACCGGCCATCGCATACACCGCCCTTAGGCTTGGCTTCTTGACAAGAGATGCTGGAGGCTTAATAAGGTGACAAGACCTCGCACGCGATCCTGCGTG
>CAZMGQ010000543.1:0-1533 GCA_964565855.1 uncultured Lentisphaerales bacterium
CAGAGTCCTGACTCTGCCGCGTAGCTGAGGCGAGATGCGAACCGACATCGAGAAAGCCCGCCCCGGCTGTGGCAAAGATGCTCTCGCCGGCTGACCAGTTGCCCCAACTGCCGGCGTTGGCGGCATCGAAGAGCAGGGGCTGACCATCGGCCGTGGCCGAGCGGCGCAGCCGGACCGGCACAGAACGTCCGTCACGCTGCAGTTCTTCCCAAAAGGGGTCGAACCAGTCGGCGGCCGTCGAATCGGACGGCCAGGGCCAGCGCAGTCCGAGGTAGGGAATGGCGAGACCGAAGATGCGGCCGCTGTAGGGTTTGCCGCTGAAATAGAACCAGGGGCTGCCGGAGGTTTCGCCACGTGGCAGGGGCGGCAGGTCAACCCGGTAATGCCAGAGCCAGCGGGTGGTTTCCTGCCAGATTCGCTCTGCAACAGCGGGAGAAAGGGATAAGGCGGCAATCGGGCCGGTGCCGGGGACCTGGGTGCCGACGGGGTGGGCATCCGGGCCGAAGGCCCAGTCGCTGCGCCAGGCGGTGAGGCTGCCGAATCCGGCCGGCCGCCCGCGGGCGACGACGGCGAGACGGTCCTGTTCGAGCGAGGTGACGTCGAGTTCCCATTCACCGAGACGGGGATCGAAGCGCCAGGCGGCACGTTCGGAAATCCAGATATAGTGGTTGCCGGCAGGGCGGATGTGCCAGGGTGCCGACTCTGCCCCGAAGATGGTACTGACCTCGTAATCGTAGCGGACACGGTGCGAGAGTTCCTGCACGTCGTCGGGATTGTTCGAAAGGACGGCGACGAGCACACCTTCGATGAGGTCGAGCGAGAGGACGAGCCCCGCCTCCTGCATGGTTTTGGAGCGTGGAAATTCGAGGTAGAGCGAGCCGGCGGGGGTCTGCTGGAGCGGGCCGAGGCCGGGGATCCAGCGAATCAGCTTGAGAAACTCCATCGGGCGGGCTTTCCAGCCGACGTAGCTGGCACCATAGACCCGCAGATCGGCCAGGCTGGCGGCTTCGCCGGTATTCCAGTCCCAGTCGAGACCGAAGACGGTGTGGCGTCCGGTGAGCCAGTAGAGGGTGTGGAAGACGCCGCTCTTTTTGTCCCACTTACCGGCATAGTCCACCCCGGCATCCTGCAGCAGGCGGGAGAGTGCGGCATGGTGCGTCAGCTTGCGCCATTCATGGGCGGCACCACGGTGGTAACTCCCGACAACGGCGGCGTGCGGGATGGCACGGTAGAGCCGGTCGAGGCGCTGGGGGTAGTAGCAGAGCCAGATCAGGCCGGCGATGAGGCAGAGCCGTTTGGCGAGCTTCATGTCTGTATCGATCCCGTGAGGTCGGCCACGCGGGGGAAGTCGTGACGGCGCAGGTAGTCCGCGATGCCGTCGATAACCCGCAGCGGCGTGGTGGGGTCGATAAAGTTGGCGGTGCCTACGGCGACAGCGTCCGCACCGGCGATCAGAAACTCGATGGCGTCTTCCGGCTGCATGATGCCGCCCATGCCGACGATCGGGATGTGCGCCACCTGCGCCGCCTCCCA
>CAZMGQ010000544.1:0-1531 GCA_964565855.1 uncultured Lentisphaerales bacterium
GGCGGCGAAGGCACCGACAGGATTTTTGTTGCTGGCCCGGCCCAGTGCCATTTCGCCGAGCATTACGGGCATTCCCATAATGACCACAAAGACGAGGTAGGCCAGCAGGAACCAGACTCCTCCATTGCGCCCCATCAGGTAGGGAAACTTCCAGATATTGCCGAGTCCGATGGCTGAACCGGCGGCTGCCAGGATGAACCCCATGGCAGAGCCCCACTCTCCACGCTCGTGATTGCTGCTCATTTTTCAGTCTCCGAAGATGGCGGATTTTGACGGGGGGGCTTGAGGATGAGCTGGACATGGCAGGGGCTGCCCTGCTCGAAGATCCGCACGGGTGTTTCGCTGGCAAAAAGCAGTTCGTCATCCACCGCAATTTGTGCAGAAATGAAGTACTGATTGCCGGCACTGTAATCGATTGCCGGCACTTCCAGTTCGAACTCGATCGGCACCTGACCCGGCCGCGGTATTTTGTGCGACAACACCTCGACAATCCCGGTTTTGTTACGTCGGGTCAGTGAGAGTTCGACCACGGCTGAGGGCGGCAGTGCTATGCGCTGGAGATATGTAACTGTGCCCTGCAGGAGGCCAGTCTCCGCAACCTCTTGTTCTGTATCGGGTTTTTCATTTTCTGCTGCCCCCTTTTTGCCGAACAGTGAAAGACAGCCCGACTGCAACAATAACGGGGCCAGGCAGAAGCACAATAGCCTTGCCATCTTTCGCCGGGTGCTCTGCGGTGGGTCGAAAACCATCTGTTGCCTCAGAGGGCCGCGATGTAGCGTTCGGCTTCGAGCGCTGCGGCACAGCCAGTGCCGGCTGCTGTCACGGCCTGCTTATAGTGTTGGTCGGCTACATCACCGGCTGCAAAGACTCCCGGCACGTTGGTGTTGCAGTAGCGGTCGGCATTGATAAATCCATCCTCGTCGCAGTCCAGCACATCCTGGAATGCTCCGGTGTTCGGGTCGTGACCGATGGCAATAAAGAGACCTGTGACGGGCAGTTCGGAAAGTTCACCAGTCAGCGTATCTTTGAGGCGGACACCACTCACGCCGGCATCGTCACTGAGGACCTCATCGACGATACTGTTCCAACTGACGACAATTTTGGGGTTTTTCAGGGCACGGTCGGCCATGACTTTGGAAGCCCGCAATTCATCACGCCGGTGGATAATGGTGACTTTGCTGCAGAAGCGTGTCAGAAAAATTGCCTCTTCCATGGCTGTGTCACCACCGCCGACGACGGCGACTTCCTGATTGCGATAAAAAGCACCGTCGCAGGTGGCACAGGCTGAGACGCCGCGCCCGATCAGGGCCTGTTCGGAGGGCAGGCCCAGGTAGCGGGCGGTGGCTCCGGAGGCGATAATGACAGTGCGGGTGTCCAGTGATTCGCCACTGGCCAGTTTCACAGTCAGATGATCGCCGGTCTTCAGGCCGGTGGCTTCACCCATGACAAAACGTGCGCCGAAGCGTTCGGCCTGGGCACGCATGGTAGCCACCAGCGTGTTGCCATCAATGCCTTCTTCAAAGCCGGGAAA
>CAZMGQ010000545.1:0-1526 GCA_964565855.1 uncultured Lentisphaerales bacterium
ACCATCACCCTCTTTGACGGCTTCACGTGCCCGGCGCCTTTTCTCCGCTGACTGCTGGTGACGCTCGTACTCCGTTTCCCAGGCTACAACATCTTCCAGACTGTCGCCTTCGGCCACGGCTCTGATCCGGTAAAGCAACAGTGCCATGGGGAACCAGTCACGCGGGAAAAAGCGCTGACGCCGCAGATTGCGCCCCTGGCCGCTGAAAGCCGGCTGTACCGACAGAATCGCAGCCACTTCGTGGGCGACGGCACGCGGCAGGCGCCAGGTATCCGAACCGAGTGCCTCGACATAGGACTCCCTCACCACATCCCGTGCCAGCTCCAACGTATCGACGTGTCCGCCCGCCTCAGCAGCGGCTGCCACCCGCTCCAGGTAGATCGGCATCAGCAATGTCGCCACACAGAGCGAAGTCTGCCCCGACAACGGATTTTCCTGCTGCTCATCCAGTGCCGACAGATACTTCCAGAGTGGCGAACGCTTCCTGCCGCTGGCCTCGATATACTCGTCCAATGCCGGCAGCAGCACCGACATCAGTTTGGTGCTCCAGAGCTGCCGGAAGCCCTCCGCCGCCGCCCCACGTCCGAAAAACTTGAGTATTTCCTCGTAAAGCCGCGGTTTGGATGCCTGAACAATTTCGCCATAATAACGTGCAATCGCACGCTGACTCTCCCGGTGGATGCGGAAGTCGAGTGTCGCCGCCAGGCGCACGGCCCGCATCATGCGTACCGGATCTTCCCTAAAACGGATGTTGGGGTCGCCAATACTGCGCAGCACACGTTTTTCCAGGTCACGCAGACCCCCGACATGGTCGATCACGGCAAAGGTCTTGATATCGTAAAAAAGACCGTTGACCGTAAAATCGCGCCGCAGGGCATCTTCTTCAGGTGTGCCGTAGTAGTTGTCTTCGCTCTGGTATAACGTACCCGGATGACCATCCGGCACCTCGTCCTCTTCCGGCTGTCGGCGGAAGGTACTGGCCTCGATCTGCTTGGGTCCGAAGCGGATCAGAGCCAGCCGGAAACGGCGCCCGATCAGGAAGGCGTTGCGGAAGAGGCGGCGGATCTGGTTAGGATAGGCATCGGTAGCGATGTCAAAATCCTTTGGCTGGATACCCAGCAGCAGGTCACGCACGGCCCCTCCGACCAGATAGGCCGTAAAGCCGGCCCGCGAAAGCCGGTAGAGCACTGTCACGGCATCCCGATCAATCATTTTGCGCGAAATCGGATGCTCCGATCGCTTACGGATGACCGGTGCTTTTCTCTTGCGTTTAAACATTACAAAAATCCAAAAAACTGTCTGCTGCAGGCGGGCTCGGGCATCTGAAAAGCTGAAAACATTACCCGCTCCGGTTCAAAACAAAGCACCCGCAGTCTTCTCAGGGTTCAAGAAACGTGGCACCTTCGAGACTCGTGTCGGACACGACATCTTCGGCACCGGGATGTTCGCCGCGTCCCTCCAGCGGCCTGGGTGGCGTATAGCCTTTGCGCGGCTGGTTTTCCGATGCGCGGCTGGTGCCACTCTTG
>CAZMGQ010000546.1:0-1515 GCA_964565855.1 uncultured Lentisphaerales bacterium
CAGGAAGGCCAGCAGGAATCAACTGGACTAACTGGTGAAAAACAGTATAGGATCGGCGCGTTGGTCTTGATCTTGTTGTTTTTTTCATAATGCCTGTAGGCTACAGGCAAACAAACCCAAGGCCAACACTTTTTTAATCACTATGGGATGCTAGTGGGTTGAAATGCGTATTTTAAATTTCGGCTCGGTCAATATCGATCATGTCTATCGTGTGCCACATTTTGTACAGCCGGGGGAGACGCTCGCCAGCAGCGAGTACCACCGTTATGCGGGCGGCAAGGGCTACAACCAGAGCGTTGCGCTTGCCAGGGCCGGTGCCGAAGTACACCATGCCGGTTTGATCGGCGAGGACGGCCTCTGGCTGCGCGAAGCACTGGCAGCGGACGGAGTAAATACAGAGCACCTGAAAACCATCGACTATCCGACCGGTCATGCCATCATCCAGGTGGACGCGGCAGGTCAGAACAGCATCGTTCTGGCAGGTGGAGCCAACCAGCGGGTCGCTGCAGACATGATTGAGTCCGTGCTGGAGAATTACGGCACGGGTGATCTGCTGCTGTTGCAGAATGAAATTTCATCGATTCCGACCATCATGCGGCAGGCAGCCAAACGGGGGTTGGGGATTGCCTTCAATCCGGCCCCGATGACAGAGGCTGTGCACGACTATCCGCTCGACCTCGTAAACCTGTTTATCGTCAACGAGATTGAGGCTGCAGCCCTCAGCCGACTCCCGCAGGATGCGGCACCGGAGGACATGCTCTCAAGTCTGCGGCAGCGTTTCCCGAAAGCTCATATACTGTTGACTCTCGGAGCAGCGGGGGCAATGGTGCTGGCGGATGATTCTGAGCCGGTAAAGATCGGCGTCCTGGATGTGCCGGTGGTCGATACGACGGCAGCAGGAGATACTTTCATCGGCTATTTTCTCGCCACGCGTACCTCCGGCAAACCCCTGTCCGCGGCACTGGCTCATGCCACTGTAGCCGCCTCGATCTGCGTCACCCGGATGGGAGCTTCGCCTTCGATACCAGACCGGGATGAGGTTGAGGCCGGGGTGAAAAACTGGCAGACATCAGTGCAAATGAAGCTGGAGGAACTCGGCATAGCAGAGAGTGACATTGAGGCGGCTGTTTCATGGGCGCGGAAGCCGGAGGCAGAGTAAAGGCATTATTAGCGTACGGGAAGAGCTGCCACAAAGTTAGGGAAGTGCAAAATCCGTCGGCTGCTGTGGTGATTGAAGAGCAGATGCTCGACATCGCGCAATTTATGGTTCAGGTCAATGCGCTCAAGCAAGGCCAGCAGTGCCTCTTTCGGGACAAACATGTTAGCCACGCCAGTTATGTTTCCGAAAGGCACAAATATTGTTGTGTTACAGAAACAGATTCTACATAACGCGGCACTTGAAAAACACCTCATATTTCTGAAAATGAACAGATTATGAGCACAAAACAAAGGTCACAGTTCTAGTACACTGTAAACTTCAAAGTTTCGGATAAAGTCGCCTAAGCTTAACCCTTG
>CAZMGQ010000547.1:0-1504 GCA_964565855.1 uncultured Lentisphaerales bacterium
AGAGGGTGATGGTAGCCCGGCCAAAGGCAGAAAAGCCGATGGTTCGGAACAGCGTCAGTCGGGGCGCCGACGGCGGACGCCTCGCAAGCGCAATGCCAACCGGACAAACCGGACGGCGCAGCAGCCCGGGGCTGCCAGATCAGCTAAAACTCAGGGAGTTTCATGAAAATTTTGGTTATCGGTGGTGGTGGCCGCGAACACGCAATCTGCTGGAAGCTGAAGCAGGATGATGCGGCTGTCGAGCTTTTCTGTGCGCCCGGCAATGCCGGCACAGCCATGCTGGGTGAGAATGTGGCGATTGCCGCCGACGATCTGGCAGGACTGGTGGAGTGGGCCAAGGCCAACCGGCCAGATCTGACGATTGTCGGACCCGAGGCACCGCTCTGTGCCGGGTTGACTGATCTGTTCCAGGAAGCCGGACTACGCGTTTTCGGACCATCCAGGGTGGCGGCAGCTATCGAGGGCAGCAAACAGTTTGCCAAAGACATGATGGAGCGTGCGGGAATCCCCACGGCCAGATCGACATTGGTGACGACCGAAGCTGAGGCCAGAGCGGCTCTGGAGGATTATGACGTACCGGTCGTGCTGAAGGCCGACGGCCTGGCGGCGGGGAAGGGGGCAATTGTCTGCCTTACAGAAGAGGAAGTAGAAGAGGCTGTCCGTCTGCTGCTGGTGGACAAAGCCTTCGGCAATGCCTGCAATCAGGTGCTGGTAGAGGAGTACCTCGAGGGCGAAGAGGTAACGATGCTGGCCTTTGTCGATGGTGCCAATGTGGTGCCGATGGTTTCCTCGCAGGACCACAAACGTCTGAAAAATGGTGACGAAGGACCCAACACGGGAGGCATGGGGGCCTATTCGCCCGCTCCGGCCATGAATGACGAGCTGCAGGAAGTGGTTATGAACCGCGTTTTCCGTCCGCTCATTACCGAGTTGGCGTTGCAGGGGATTGACTACAAAGGTGTGCTTTATGCCGGGCTGATGCTGACGGATAACGGGCCGAAGGTGCTGGAGTTCAACTGTCGTTTTGGCGATCCCGAGACACAGTGTGTGTTACCCCGCATGGCGAGTCCGCTGCTGCCGGCTCTGCTGGCCTGTGTCGAGGGTACGCTCAAACCCGAGCTGGTGGAATGGCATGATGATGCCTGTGTCTGTGTGGTGATGGCGTCGGGCGGCTATCCCGGCGATTTCGAGCGGGGAGTGAGGATCAGTGGTCTGGAAGAGGCGGCTGATATGCCACATGCCGCAGTTTTCCACGGCGGCACCGCGTTGCAGGCTGGCGAGATTGTCACGAATGGCGGTCGTGTGCTGGGCATAACGGCTACTGGTGAAGACATAGCTTCCGCCGTGCGTCGCGCTTACCGGGCCGTGATGCGGGTCAAGTTCGACCAGTCGCATTATCGCACTGATATCGCCTATCGGGCGCTGGAACGTCAGAAGTAACTGCGGTAGGGATATCGAATGGACGATTGGGTCGAAGTACGCAAAGATCCCGCCCATATCGCAC
>CAZMGQ010000548.1:0-1504 GCA_964565855.1 uncultured Lentisphaerales bacterium
GGCTACTCCAATCACCGGGACGCCAACCAGGGCGCCTGCACCAACGCCTGCCGCTGGAAGTATGAGCTGCAGTCGGCACAGGCGACCATCGAGGGTAATATCGAGCCGGTTCAGCTACACCAACCCCAGGCAGACCCGCCACAACCGGTCTACCTGCTCAACCAGAGCGACAAGCCGGACGAGCAGATGGCCATCGAAGAAGACGAGCACGGCACCTACATCATGAACTCGAAGGATTTGCGAGCCGTGCAGCATGTACCGCGTTTCGTCGAGATGGGCATGCACTCGCTGAAGATCGAGGGTCGTACCAAATCACATTTTTATGTGGCCCGCACCGTGCAAACCTACCGCCGCGCAATCGACGATGCAATTGCCGGACGTTCCTTCGATCTGGGCCTGATGGACAACCTGGAAAGCCTCGCCAACCGGGGTTACACCGAAGGCTTCTACCGCCGTCATCCGCCGGGGGTGTATCAAAACTACGAGCAGGGCAGTTCGGTTATGTTACGCCACCAGTTTGTCGGCGAAGTACTGGAAGAGCTGGACGACTGGCTCAGTATAGAAGTAAAGAATCGCTTCGCATTGGGCGACCAGATGGAACTCATGACCCCCTCCGGCAATCACAGCTTCGTTTTGCAGTCGCTGCTGGATCGGCGCGGGCAACCGACCGAGGCCGCGCCCGGCACCGGTCATGTAGTGCGCATGCCCAGACCAGACGGTATCGATGTGAGTGATATGCAGAAAGCATTGTTGTTGCGTTACCTGCCGAGAAACTGACAATGCGCTGAACCGAACAGGTAAATATTCGCTCAGTCGGTCCGTTCATGGTTTACTTGCGCGCTTGTTCAGCCTCACTTTCTCCCTGACCACGGAGCGCAGTACAGATGGATTGGTTGCAAGTAGTGATTCTGGCCCTGCTCCAGGGTCTGACCGAGTTTCTTCCGGTATCCAGTTCGGCCCACCTGATTCTGGTGCCAGCCCTCACCGGCTGGCCGGATCAGGGGCTGGCGTTTGACGTTGCGCTGCACTTCGGCAGCCTGTTCGCGGTATTGCTGTATTTTCGCCGTGACCTGATCAATATGATGGCCAGTTGGACAAAGTCACTGGCCACCCGCAAGCCGGATGACGATGCGCGGCTGGCGTGGGGCGTGCTCTTTGCCACCATCCCGGTGGGGCTGGCGGGCCTCGCGTTCAAGGATCAAATCGAGTTGTATCTGCGTTCACCCTTCTATCTGGCCCTCGGGCTGGTGTTCTTCGGCCTGTTGCTGGGCTGGGCCGACTGGCGTTTTCGCGGCAACCGTACCGCAACTCAAATGAACTGGATGGATGTGTTGGTGATTGGCTGTGCTCAGGCTCTGGCGCTGTTTCCCGGCACCTCCCGGGCTGGCATCACCATTACCGCTGCGCTGATGTTGGGGCTGAGCCGGGAAGCTGCCTCTCGCTTCTCCTTTTTGCTGTCGATCCCGGTGATCCTGCTGGCCTGTCTGCTCAAGACCAAGGACCT